>JBGSKR010000218.1:0-5431 GCA_041741135.1 Mariniblastus sp. | reverse complement strand
AAGACACCTGCGCCTTGATTTAAATCGCGACAGATTTCCACCAACAGATCAAGTTCCAAACAACTGACTTCGTAATCGTCCCGTAGCGATTCGTGACTTTCGTACATCAGTTGTCCGGCGAGTTTCCAGTTGTCTTTCTCGATCGCATCCGCACACTCCAGCGTGCGCGCGATCTCCGTCACGACATGCCTTGCTCGACGGAACTCGATTTCATTCAGCCGATCAGCGTTGGCCAGCAAATCTTCCACCGTCAAATCTCTTAGCGAAGCTATCTCCAGTTTCTCGCAAACCGATTCACACTGGCGACGGCGAAGTGCGTACTCGCCATCGACCAAGGCATGTTTGACATTGGTGTTCGTGACCAACAGCGTCATCGCTTCATCGTCGTTAGCCGTCGGTCCGCCAAATGGGATATAACGCAGATCATGATTGCGACAATCGAGCAACATCAAACAGTCCGCTCTTCCGAACACACTGCTAAATTGATCCATGATCCCGCACGGCATTCCCGCAAAACGGTGCTCAGCCATTTGGCACATGCGGACTTTGTCCCACGGATCCAGTTGGTGCCCGGTGATCGATTCCAGAAACGTGGCGACGGCGACTTCGAGGGCCGCGCTGCTGGAAAGTCCACTGCCCAGCGGAACGGTCGAAGCAATCACGGCCTTCAAGGGTGGCAGCGTGATCCCACGTTCCAAAAATTGAGCAACGACGCCGAGGATGTAATTTTGCCAGCCTTGATTGCTGGGCTGCGGAATTTCGTCGCCAGCAACGATGAGACTGTCGCCAACTTCCAGACTAAAAAATTCCATTCCGTTGAAGCTCGAATCGGAGGTTCCAGCGATGGTGACCAAGCGATCAATCGCGAGTGGCAAGACGAATCCATCGTTATAGTCCAAATGCTCGCCAATCAAATTGACTCGTCCCGGAGCAGTGACCACATGAGTCGCAGCCTCGCCAAACCGTGACAAGAATTCTTCGCAAGCCGACTCCGATTCATTGGAATCTGAAGATCGAGAACTTGGGTGAATATTCATTGTGAGACAAACTTTCGAGAATTGTCGACCGGTCGCTCTATTAGAGCCTATCTAGTGCTTCACGCTCAAGCAATTTTTGCTTTCGCTCGATTCCCCAACGATAGCCCGACAGCGAGCCATCTTTTCGCAGCACACGATGGCATGGAATTACAACGGAAACTGGGTTCGCCCCACACGCAGCGGCGACGGCTCTTACTGAATTTGGCTTGTCAATTCGATTCGCGATTTGAGAGTAGTCGCTGGTTTCACCGAACCGAATTTTTTGCAACTCCATCCACACGGATTTTTGGAATGGGGTGCCCATTAAATCCAGTGGAACCGATGACTCGCACTTTCCAGCTGCAATCATTTGCGAGACCGCCAATCGCCATCGCTCAAAAACTGCATCCGACGAATCGGAACTGAGACGCAGTTTGGCATCCGGAAATCGTTTTTTTAAATCGGCAACCAACTCCGACGGATGAGAGCCAAACAGGACGGCGCAAACCCCTCGCTCGGTTGCGGCCAGCAACATCTGTCCAAGCCAACATTTCTGAATCATATATTGAAGGTGGTTGCGTGTGATGTCGGTCATAATTCTACGATTTGAATGTCCCGCAGGGCCTACGGCATTGAACTCGGCGAAAGAGAGTCTAAATTAGCTAAATCTTCATGCACATATGGTACACCATCTATTTGAGCAACATTCTTCTTTTTGATGGAACTACTACTAGGCTTTCGCTATCGAAGGCCAATTGCTGACTTACACTTTTATAATTCAATTTAGACTTGGAGCTGATCGATATGGTCCGTCCGAACCGAATCGCTGTTTCTGTTTTTTCTCTGATTGGCCTGTTTGCTGTCGTTTTCTTGTCCATTCAAACATTCGCTGCCATGAATGAAGCAAAATTGCTCGACAAGTCGCAACGAAAGGAACTTTGGAAGCAAGTCGATGCCGAAATGGAAAAGGGGTTGCCCGAATCCGCCGTCAAGACACTTCAGAAAATCTACGACAGCGCCGTCGCCGATAAAGATCATCCAGAAGCCGCGCTGGCTCTTTGCCGCCAGTTTCTGATCGAAGGCCAAAAGCACGAGCCAATGGTTCCTTACATCATCAAGAAACTGCAAACGACCATTCCCACTGCCCCGAAAGAAATGCAGCCCATCCTCAAAGCCATTCTTGCCGAGTGGTTTTACTCTTATTACATGCAGAATCAATGGCGATTCCAGGATCGAACCGAGATCGCCGCCGAAGTCGACGACGATTTCGAAACTTGGAGCCTGACTCGATTGCTTGGTGAAGTCGACTCGCTCTTCACTGACGCACTTGCCGATTCCGATGAACTCAAGCGAATTTCCGTCGCCGATTACGCGCCGCTGATTGAAAAACAGCTTTCATCCAACGCAGATGACGACTCGAAGCACGCCCTCCGCCCCACGCTGTTTCACTTCATCGCTTTCCAAGCCATCAATTTTTATTCGCTGGACGAGCAATTCATTCGCGGACAAGGCGCGTTCGAGGTCTCCGCCGACAGCCCGATCTTTTCCGACCGCGACACGTTTTTAGGCTGGAAGCCCGAAACGACGGACGATGATTCGTATGTGCTGCGTGCGGTGAATATCTACCAAGATATCATTCGTTTTGACCTTGAGGATGATAGGGATGATGATCAATGGGCGTTGCTTGATGCCGATTTAGGTCGGCTTGTTTTTGGTAAATCCGTTGCCACCGGTTCGGATGCGGAAACCACTGCGCGCTATCAAGCCGCCTTGCAACGTTTTGCAGACAAAGAAATCAAGCACCCGCTGTCATCGACTGCTCTCGCTCATCTCGCGACTTCGTTGCAAACGGAAGAGAAACTGGTCGAAGCCATCAAAATCGCCAAGCAAGGTCTTGCCCGTTTTCCCAACAGCAACGGAGCCGATCTGTGCCACAACATCATCGAGTCGATTACCGCGAAATCAGCCACCGTCACCACCGAACGCATTTGGTCGAAAACGCAACCGACCATCGACGTTCGCTACAAGAACATCAACAAAGCTTATTTCAAATTGATCCCCTTTGATTTTGAAAACTGGAAAAAATGGGGAGACTTTCGCAGCGTTCAAAATATCTACGACGAGAATGAACGTCGAGCGATGTTAAACAAACCGACCGTAGCTGAGTGGTCGGTCGATCTGCCAACTACCGACGATTACAAGGAGCGAGTGGAAACGGTTCCAGTCGAAACCAAAGACGTTCCTTCTGGTTGCTACATTGTCGTTTGCAGTCACACCCCAGAATTCACCGAAAAAGACAATGTCGTGTCACTCGCGGAGGTTTGGGTTAGCGAACTTGCCGTCGTCATGAAACAGAATTCTGGCACGGGAGCCGTCGAAGGCTGGGTGGTGGGGGCCGATTCGGGTTTGCCACTTTCGGGAGTTACGATCCGAAAAACAGGCTGGAAGTACGATGGTCGCAACAGTCTCGAAACGGAATCGATTTCTATTGAAACGGACAAATCGGGAGCTTTCACGTTCAGCACGGACAATCAAAACAATCTTTCCAAACTTTACTTTACTCACAAAGACCAAAAATTCGGCCTCATCGAGCACCTCTATTCTCACTCCCGAGGAATCCGTGGTCAGTTCGAGAATACGGTCTTCTTCACCGATCGTTCCATCTATCGACCCGGCCAAACGATTTCATTCAAAGGCATTTGCACGACCGCCAACCAGGAACAAAACGTTTACAAAACGATCCCCGGACGCAGTGTCACGGTGATCCTGTACGACGTGAACAATCAGGAAATCGAAAAACGTGATTTCAAAACGAACGAGTTTGGTTCGTTTACCGGTTCGTTCACCGCGCCTCGCGACCGTGCGACTGGCATGATGCGCATTCAGTGCCAAGGCCCTGGCGGCATGGCCAGCATTCGCGTGGAAGAATACAAACGGCCCAAGTTCTATGTCGAAATCGACAAACCGACCGAAGCGTTTCAGCTAGGGCAGGAAATCAAAATGACTGGCAATGCGACCGCCTACACCGGTGCGCCGATCGACGGTTCAAAAGTTGTCTGGCGAGTCGTTCGAAACGTGCGTTACTCCGGCTGGTATCGCATGTGCTTCTGGTACATGCCATTTCCTGAGAATCCGACCGAGATCGCCAATGGCGAAATGGAGACGAACGCCGAAGGTAAATTTGAAATTACCTTTACGGCTGAACCCGACAATTCGGTCGACCGCGAAAGCGATCCCGTTTTCAATTATGAAGTCTTTGCCGATGTAACCGATTCCGCTGGTGAAACTCGATCATCGAGCCAATCAACGGTGATCGGCTATCGCACACTCGAAGCCACGTTGACCGCGAAAAATTGGCTGGTTGCTGATGAGCCAATCGAGGTCAAGCTCGGTGTCACCACGCTTGATGGCGAAGGCCAGAAATCAACGGGAAAGCTGACCGTCTACGCACTGACGCCTCCCGAAAAAATCCAACGGGCAGAATTGCAACAACATCGCTACTGGAATGATATGGGTGGCGGTGAAGCGAAAGCTGACTTGTCGAAAATTAACGCTTGGCCGACCGGTGATTCGGTGTTGGTCAAAGATTTGGGCACCGACGAAAAAGGTGCGGGTACAAGCGAAATCAAACTGCCTGCCGGAGCTTACAAAGCCGTTTTTGAAACTACCGATCCCGCTGGCCAACTGGTCAAAGCCGAATTGCCATTGTTGATTATTGATCCTGCAGGAGGCGACTTCGCGGTTAGCATCCCGAACCATTTTCAGGTCAAGAGTCCGACGGTCGAACCCGGCGACGAATTTGTGGCGGTGTGGGGAACGGGATATGAAACCGGTCGCGCTTTGATCGAACTTGAACATCGCGGCAAGCTGTTGAAATCCTATTGGACCGATCCAGGCACGACTCAGGCCACCATCAAAGTCCCCATCGAAGAAATTCATCGTGGCGGATTGCACTTGCGTGTCACTTACGTTCGCCAGAATCGCATGTATTCCGAGAACCACAAGATTAACGTTCCTTGGACGAATAAAAAGCTGACCGTCAAATGGGAGCACTTTGTTTCCAAACTCGAGCCGGGCGGAAAAGAGACTTGGACTGCGGTAGTCAGCGGCCCCGATTCGGCAGGTGCTGTCGCTGAAATCGTCGCCGGCATGTATGACGCTTCGCTCGATGCGTTTGCACCGCACAACTGGATGTCGGCCTTCAATGTTTTCTATCAAGACTATGCCTCCTCACAAATGCGTTTTTTTAATGAACTGCAACACTTCAATGTGATCTTCCACGGTTTCCATGAATCGTATCGGGATGAGGAGGTGGGTTATCCGCAATTCAATCCGCAACTTGGCATCGGCCAATTTCACGGCAACAGGGGCTTCGCAATGGGTGGCTTCGGGGGGGGCGGAGGAGAGAAAAACGG
>JBGSKR010000217.1:0-5954 GCA_041741135.1 Mariniblastus sp. | reverse complement strand
ACACCAACACCAATACCAACTTCGATTGAATTTTATGCTTGGGCGGATAAGGGTGCGGACATCGATAACGGTGAACCATCCGATAACACTTCAGTATCCGAATCGAAAACTCGTTGGCGAAGAATGATTGCCACACGATTGCCGGAAATCGATGGCAACGATTTCTCGCTATGGGTAACTTCGACTTCGAACGATTTTGACCATCTGCCGCCGTCCTCGGATACCGCGACTGCGACAAACATCTTGCATTCCGTATTGGCCGAAATTCGACTCGCTTCCGCCGCAACGCATCGAGCCACTGCGCTGGTCGGACAAAGCGCCTACGCAAAAAGAATTCGCGGGCAAGCCAAATTGATTGCCGCCAGTGCCACCGACGTGCTGCTCGTCGGCCCCGTCGGAAGCGGCAAACAACACTTGGCCCGCACAATTTTTCACCTTGCTGAGAATTCACTCACCGCATCAGACTCGAAAGAATCTCGCCTGATTCCTGTCGAATGCTCCGTCGCCGACGAAACACTTTGGCAAGAACTGTTTCGCGAATTGGAATCTCAGCAAAAACTGTCGGCAGGGTTGGCGAAGTTCTCCGAAGCGACTGATCGCTCGCAGGGTAGGGGAGTACTGTTGTTGCTGAACGTCGATCAAATCAACGAATCAGTCCAAACCACCTTGGAAACTTATTTGCAACAGTCCGAGCATCGGCATCGAGTCATTGCGACGGCGACCACTTCCATTTATGCGCTGGCAAAAGCAGGAAGCTGCTTCCGCTCGCAATTGGCGGACTGGTTAAGCACAACCACGATTGAACTACTTCCGCTGATTGATCGAAAAGAAGACGTTCCGTTATTGGCTCAAGCGTTTTTAGAATCATCGACATCTGAGAAACGAATTACGCCCGCCGGATTCACTCGTGCGGCAATGCAAGCGCTGATCGAGTTCGATTGGCCCGGCAATCTTGATCAACTTCGAACAATCGTAAAGGCGGCCGCGAGTGACTGCGACCGACGCGAGATTGACCTAAACGATTTACCAAAAAAGTTTCACGATTCGCTGGCGGCACAACGAATTGGATCACCGCGACCGGTGACGATTGATTTGGAAAACTATTTGGCTGATATCGAGCGAAAACTGCTTGAGCGAGCACTCGTTCAGTCGGGTGGCAACAAAGCGGCAGCCGCAAAACGGCTAAACATCAGTCGCGGAAAGCTGCTGCGACGATTAAGTTTCTTTGGACTTGATACGGAACCCGATCGCTCTACCGACCTCGATAACGAATCGGATTCCAATCTGGAATCACCGTCACCCGCTTCAGCGGAATCGAACGCAACCCTCGAAGCTGATTCCGAAAATGAAACGAATTCCAATTGGATCGGCTCCGACAACTTCGAGGAGATCGAATAGATGAAAGCTGTCTGGAAAGTTGTCGTGCTGACCCGTTCAATCGCCTGGAAATCCGCTATCGAAAGTTTGCTCCTTCGCGAACTTCCGCAAGCGAAAATTGCTTGGGCACTGGACATCGAAGACTTTATGGCCGAAGTTGCTAAGCAGGCTCATGTTGCTGGCGTGATCGAATTAACGGTCGAACACGCAGAAAGCGATATTCGCTACTTAAATCTGCATCGAGAGAACTGCCCGGCGGCGCGCTATTTTGCGGTTGGCGACGATTGGCTCGCGGATCAGTTGCTGACCCTGCGGGAATGCGGGTTCTTCGGGAACTGTCATTCGCTCATGCACTTGCACCGGCTAACAGATTGGCTGAAGCAGCATTTTTCGACTTTGCCGCCCGCCGATTTAAGTATCGAAGAACTGCTTGCCGAGCGACTACAAATCAAATACTAACACTTTCTCAAAGAACTTAAAAACCATGTCGGATAATCTACAGATCCAAGAAGTCACCGCGTTACTGAACACCATCAAAGATCCTGAAACAGGACGAGGACTAAATAAGCAAATTCATAACGTCGTCGCTTCCTCGGAATCGATTCACGTCACGATCGGCTTGACCTCGTTTGCTTCGCCGCTCAAAGACGACTTTCAAGCGGAAATTGAAAACCAGTTGCGTGAAAAGTTTTCGGAAGCGATTCCAATCTCCGTTGAGATCGAACCGCATGATCGACCCGCGCAACCCATCGGACAAGTCGGATTGACCGCGAAGGCCGTGATCGCGATTGCGGCGGGGAAGGGCGGCGTCGGCAAAAGTACCGCAGCCGTCAGTCTGGCACTTGCTCTCAAAAAAGCTGGTTGTTCCGTCGGGTTGCTCGACGCAGATGTTTACGGGCCAAGCATTCCGCATTTGACGGGCGTGCGAGGCCAAGTCGGTAAGGTCGACAACAAGATTAGGCCGCTCGATTACGACGGGATGCCGCTAATGAGTATCGGGTTCATGGTTCCGCCTGGCGAAGCCGTCATCTGGCGAGGGCCGATGTTGCACTCTGCCGTCACGACGTTCGTTCGCGATACGGCTTGGGGCAATCTAGATTATTTAATCATCGACATGCCACCGGGCACGGGCGATATCGCACTCAGCCTTTCGCAATTGCTGCCGCTGACAGGCGCGATCATTGTCTGCACGCCGCAAGTGGTGGCCTTGATTGATGCGATCAAAGCCGTCGGGATGTTTCGCAAAGTCAAAATTCCCGTCATCGGATTGATTGAAAACATGAGCAGTTTCGTCTGCCCGGACAACGGCAAGTCCTACGACATTTTTGGAAAAGGCGGAGCTAAAGAGTACGCTTCGCAAGACAAGATTCCGTTTCTCGGTGAGATCCCGATTAGCATTCCATTGCGAGAGCGTGGCGACGCAGGTGAAATGAAATCAAATTTTGCCGACCCTTTGATCGCGCCGTACTTGGAAGCAATTGCCTATCAGTTAAGCAAGAACTTGGCAGGTGCCGCAGCAACAAAGCCGTTCGTAGCCCAATTACCTGTTTTGGGATAAGGTTGGCGGTAGGTCGAGCGATAGAAATCGTTGGACGTGGATAGTCCGATACGCCAGCAAAGAAGCATCCAAGCGCGAGCTATCGCTACGATTTGAAATAGGGATTTCGTTGTTGCGGCTTCTGCGAACAGCCCTAGAATTTCGAACTCATCCCACGTGTTTGGGGGAAGCACACACCAGAATTTCTCGAAAATCCGGGTGCTCTACTCGGCCTTTTGGGGTGAGCCGATGCCCTTCGGAACAGCGGGCAAAAATTTAGGGCCGCTCAATCAAATTGGCGGCCCTTTCTCGTTGTTTCAGTTTGAAGTCAGCTAACCGAAGTCAGCCGCGATAAAACTACTTCTTTTTTGTAGCTTTTTTTGCAGGTGCTTTTTTAGCAGCTTTTTTAGCTACTTTTTTCGCGGGTGCTTTTTTAGCAACTTTTTTCTTGGCTACTTTTTTAACAGTAGCTTTCTTCGCAGCTTTCTTTTTGGCCACAGGACGTCCTCCATTAATAGACCGTTGCGAGACAGGCCTCCAGTGTCCACCACCGAATTTAAACCTGACTCAGTTTTTGAAGAACCAAAACATTTGGTCTCCAAAGCTTTCTGCCTCTGACCATCATGGGTCAGATGACAAACATGAGTTCGTTTCATCCGGCTGAAATATTTTTTGAAACTCAAAATCATTTCGAGCTTGATGAAAACGTTTAACTGTTTAGCAGAAAACGTTGTGCATAGTTTTAAGTGACTCTGAAAATTTTTCAATGTTGTTTTTTCAATTTTCTAAAAAATTTTTCTGCGATTGCGATTAACAACCACGGAAGTCGTAAACTAACAATTGACTTGCAACTCAAATCTTGATTGCCTAATTCAAAAACTGAAAAAATTCAATTGCAACACTTTGTAAACAGTTTTTTTGCCAACGAGCATCCTACCCAAACTTTTTCGTCAAACACAAACGCCTTGAAGACTAGAACGAATTCACCGACATCTATCCGCATGAATTCAAATTTTCAAATCGCAAACGAAATGACGCACACAAAATCTTCAAAAATTCTTCGAGATATCAAAGGAATCGAATGGCCAAACGAATCATTCGCGTTCGTTGCTTTGAACCATCAAAGAAAGTCAAGCCTTGACAATTCAATAACTGAGAATTTGCGATGTTGATTCACCCGAGAACAACAAACTTGAAAACATGCACCGATTAATGAGCGGCTCGCGACGCGATGCAAGGACCTGCAACGGGATGATTCGTGTTCGCTCGGTAAGAAAATCGTTTCAACACGGCGGTAAAAAAAATTTGAAAAATTTTCAAAGTTTTTTTGATTCAAACTGAGTTTTCAACCAAAAATGCTTTTTTTTGAGAAACTCAGTCAGCAAGACAGATATCTTCACCACACGATCGCGCAACCTCAACATGCGCGGTGATCAGGAAAAACGTTCGTCACGATCAACGCAGATGTAGTTGAAATGAGTGCAGTAGTTCACCGATGAAAGGCATATCGAAGAAAGAAATTGTGACATCGGCTTCGCAACTTTATCGACGACCGAACTACCAGCCACGACCACCTGAACCTTGCAACATCTGGTAGTTAGTCCACGCCATGTAACCAAAGAATATTCCCATATAGAGCGTCTCTAGCTTGATGCTCAATAAAATCATCAAACCACAGACGATGATCGAAAGAATCATCGCTTTGCGTACTCCTTCGACTGGATCCATTTGCGTGAGTGCCTGATAAGCAATCTGCCCACCATCGAGTGGGTAAATCGGCACGAGATTGAACAGATTCAGGACAATGTTGAGAACAATCCCACTCCAAAACAACATAAAAATGGTCTCGCTGCCAGCCAATACTGTGCCTGCAAAATTCGGTTGTGGCAGAGGAATCCAGTTCATTCGATTGATTTCAATTTTGCCTTGCACCGCATAAACAATCAAACACAACAGCCCCGCCAATAACAGACCGAATACCGGTCCCGCCAATGAAACCACAATCCGTTGATTCGGATTCAAAAATTGGGTTCGCTGTCTTCCCCAGGTGTTTCCACCTCCATCGGCGATCGCCAAACCACCCATCCAATACAATACGATGCGGGCGTGGATGCCATAATATCGATACGCGAAGGCATGCCCCAATTCATGCACCAACACGGACACAAAAAAAACGGCAATCAATACGATCCATCCCACTCCCGTGTTGATGCCCTCCGTAATCAGTCCGCGTCCCAGCAGAATCGGCATAATGAAAAATGCTGGATGGGTTCGAACGTTAAATCCGAATAGATCGAAATTCAAATCGTAGTCTGTGCGACCAGGCTCACTTAATAACATTCAATTGCTCCAGGATGTAGTCCGCCGCTTTTTCAGTCGCTCCAGCTTGAGCATAACGTTTCGCCAAATCGTCCAACACTTTAATCTTGCCTTGCAACGCGCCGTCCTCGATTAACCAGCCAATCACGTGCCGCGCCATCGCTTGCGACGGATCGCCAACAGTCATGTACTCCGGCATGATCGCTGGCGCTTCGTCAGTGTTTTCTCTGGTTGCATCCGGGTCATACGGCCCCCAAGTTGTTTTTCGGATATCTGGCGCCGCAATCAAGTTCACCAGCGTAATGTATTTTGTCCGCAGCAAAACAGCTTGAGCCAACATCACCCACCGTTTGACCTTGTAAACAATCACCGTTGGCTTGCGATGATACAACAATTCCATCGAGACCGAACCGCTGCAGGCAAGACAGACCGTCGCCGCCTTCATCAATTCCGGTGTGCGGCCGGAGAACAACTCCACCGCCACTTCCCCCTCGCCAGCGTGCACCATCTGCTCTGCCATCGCTTTCTGCCGTTCGTTGAAACAAGCGACGGCAATTTTCAGGTTGGGAACTGCCGCGGCGATGATCGCGGTGGTTTTTAACAGAATGGGCAAATTGTTTTCGACCTCTTGATCGCGAGAACCTGGCAGCAACGTCAGCAACCGGAATGGCTCACCTGTCGATGCAGACCCGGCCAACCAGTTATCTTTAACCTCGCGACT
>JBGSKR010000216.1:0-5626 GCA_041741135.1 Mariniblastus sp. | reverse complement strand
GGCATGTGCTTTTTCAACCGCTCGTTCTGGTGAAAAAGAACTTCGGTAGGCTACCCAACCGCCGGCCACCAAGCCGATGAGGAGCAGCGGACCAAGAAAACAGCCGAGACGTGATGTTGCTGATGTTTGCATGTTTATTATTAAACGAATCAATCTTTCAATTTCGCTCATTCTTCCGAGCCGCAGCGAAGGCGAGGTTTTTGAAAAGAACATTTTAAAGAGACGAAGCCTGCGACACACGATTGCCGTGAGCTTTGGGGAACGATCATGAAAAAAGGTCGGAATTGAAATTCAATTCCGACCTGATCGTTTGATATCCTGCGACAGAAAACAGGTTTAAGTGTCACCGCCAGCGTCTGGAACGGGAGTCGATTCGGGTGCTACCGCATCTTGGTTTACTGGAGCAACATTTGGCACAGACTGACCGCCATCGGGTACAGGTGTCGGTTGCGGAGGAACCGAATTGTCCGTTGCTGGTTGAGGAATAGCAGAACCATTTCCAGCCGCTCCATCGCCAACGACTGGAGCTCCGTTAATGACGGAACCTGACATTACAACTCCGCCACAGCAACCCGACGAATAAACGGGCTGACCGCCGCAGCAATTGCTGGTGAAGGTCGGCTGTTGAACGTAAGTCGGTTGAGCATAGCTTCCGTTGCAGCTTGAGCAGCCGCTGGAGTAGGCTGGTTGTCTGTGGTAAACGGGTTGCGAATAAACAGGAGCCGCATAGCTCTGCTGATAAACCGGAGCAGCATATTGCTGAACTGGAGCGTATTGCTGAACTGGAGCACTGTAGGTTTGAGTCTGTCCAAACGAAGGCCCTCCACCATTGCAGGTCGCACATTGTGCGAATCCTTGGTTGGCAACCATGGAAAAAGCTGCCACGATTCCGAAAGCAAAATACTTAGTCATTCTTGTCTCCTTTTCGAGTCTAAAAACTGAAGAATAAAGATGGCGAGATCCGCGATCGCGCCGACGATCCGCCCGAAATTTTAATTTCGCTGAGAAGCCTTCAATTAGACCCCTCTGCGACGGCGGGTGTCAAGTCGGGCGAAACGCAGATTCGATTTCAGAATACTCACCGATTGGAATCGCAGTGGGGCGGCTGCCTCGATTAAATCGGCAATATTTCCTTCGCGTTCATCGGCTCAGCGGTTTCCAGGCAAAAGGCAACATTTTACTCTTTAATTAGTTAAATCCAACTATTTTGACCGGATAGCAACAAATTAAATTGTTTGAAACCTTCTTTAATCGCCGATGAATTAACAAGGAAAATTGTTAAAGAAAATGGAAATCTTCGATTGCCAATTTTTTCGTGAACCGTTCTCTAGTCTGCCACATCCTGTTATCAAGCTGATACTTGCTATCGATTATTTGCCCCGCAAAAAATTGCCTTGTTCGTAACGTCCAGAAAGCGTAAAAGCCAGAAAAGCGTTTTAGTTTAGCAAAAACCACTTCAAAATTCGACCTTTTCTCAACGGAACCGGGCTTCGGCACAGTAAATGTAGTGTTGAGTTCCCGAACGTTGACTTCGACTCTAAAGCAAAACGTCTTTTTTGAATCGGCTTCCGTCCAAGTCTCAACATTTAGTTTGAAATCGGAGAAAGTGAGAGGTAACCATGTTTTCCGCCAATCAAGAGCAACTGAAGTTGAACTAAACCGCTTCGCGGAAGCTTATAGAATTTTCGCTAGTCTCTCAGCTTTGAAATGAAGCTGAGTTTTTTTGTGCGCCGATTTGCCTGAATTGCCGTAAATTGTGGTGGACTGAAAAAGATGAATCAATGAAAAGAGGAGTCAGAGAAATCCCCAATTAGGATGAGTTTTTGTCCAAAACTTTCCTCAACTGAAAGGTCTCTCATGACTCCTCTACGTCAACGCATGATCCACGAGATGGAGCTACAACGCAAGTCGAAACAGACGATCAAAGGCTATTGCGGGGCCGTCTCGCAACTGGCGAAACACTACAATCGTTCGCCCGACAAAATCTCCCGCGATGAAATTCGCCAGTTTGTGCACCACTTGATCACCGAGCGAAAATTGGCCTCCTCGTCGGTGAACGTCAAACTGGCCGGTATCCGGTTCTTCTATCAACAGGTACTGGGTCAGCCCCAGTTTGACCTGAAGATTGATCGCAAGAAAAGTGGACGATTGCCCGAACCGCTCAGCCGTAGCGAAATCGAAAACTTGCTCGCTGTTACCGATAACCCAAAACATCGGGCCGTGCTGATGACGGCTTACGGCAGTGGCGTGCGGGCGTCCGAACTGATCCATTTGCAACCCCAAGACATCTATTCTCAGCGAATGCTGGTTCATGTTCGAAACGGCAAAGGGGCCAAAGATCGGTTTACCTTACTTTCGGAAAGATTGCTTATCGAGCTGCGAGAATACTGGCGGGAATATCGACCGACGACTTGGCTGTTCGAAGGCCAAAACGGAACCCCCTACTCCGATACTTCGGTGCAACGCATTTTCAACAAGGCCAAAGAAAAAGCCAACATCACTCGCGGTCGCGGCATTCATTGTTTGCGCCACTCCTTTGCCACGCACTTGCTCGAAGGCGGAGTCGACCTGCTGACCATCAGCAAACTATTGGGGCATCGCAATCTGCAAACGACAGCGATCTATTTGCATGTCACTGAAAAGCACCGGCAAGGCATCAAAAGTCCGCTGGATTTGTTAGGAACCGAACCGCCGGAGTGCGGTGAGTGATGGTCGGCGACGTACCCGCAGGTGCGCCGTCCGAATCACGCTCTGACAAATCGCTTGAACTGGCGGATATTTTTCGCCAGCATGGCCCAGCGTTTCTTCACGCGCATTCCATTCCGCTACGACACCGAAAAGTGATGCAGCAAATTACCAACTGCCGAACGGCCGTCCTTGGCGGTCATCGGCAGTGGTGCGCGCGGTGCGGGTTCCAGCGATATCACTATCACAGTTGTCGTAATCGCCATTGTCCCAAATGCCAAACGGCTGCCAAAGAAGCTTGGCGGCAGGCACGCCAGCAGGAACTCCTGCCCGTGCCGTACTTCCACAAGGTGTTCACGCTTCCTCACGAACTGAATGATCTGATTCTGAAGACCGAATCGAATCAGGCGGCGTTACTGAAACTGTTGTTCGACGCTACCTCGCAGACGCTGCTGGAGTTTGGTCAACAGGAATTCAGGGGAAAGGTCGGATTCACTCTGGTGCTGCATACTTGGGATCAGCAGTTGCGTCCGCACTTTCATCTGCACTGCTTGATTGCCGCTGGTGCGTTGGCGAACGACGAAAAACGCTGGATCGCGGGCGGCAACCAGTTCTTATTTCCTGTTCGTGGTCTCAGCAAAATGTTTCGGGCCAAGTTTTTGACGGGCTTGAAGCAGTTGTTCGCCGATCAAAAGCTGGAAACAACCGAAGCATTGGAACACCCCTGGCAGCGGCGTCAGCTAGTCAATCGCTTATTCAAAAAATCGTGGGTGGTCTATTCAAAAGCACCCTTCGCCGGGCCCGCGAAATTACTGGACTACCTCAGCCGCTACACCCATCGGGTGGCGCTGACGAATTCGCGTTTGAAGACGTGCCAAAACGGTCAAGTCACCTTCACCTATCGCGATCGTCGCGATGGAGATCGTCGCAAACAAATGAGATTGCCGGTGGATCAACTCATCGGACGCTTTCTGCGGCATGTATTGCCCGGACGTTTCATGCGGATTCGGCACTATGGATTTCTGGCCAGTCGCAATAAACAGAAGCAACTGGCGACGATCCGCGCCTTGCTGGGAGCTCAACCGCCCCGTCCCGATAAACCCGTGAAAACGAGCGACGACTGGTTGCGTGAAATTTTGGGAATGGAACCCAATCTCTGCCCTTGTTGTGGCGATCGGTTGCGAGACAGCGAGTTGCCCAACCAACTGACATCACGATTAACGTCTTCGATGGGCGGAAACGTTCCAAGCATTTTGCTTCTCGGCGGTGCTAATTTACCACGAGGCTCTCCCGCATGACCACTGGCGTCAATCCATTGAAAACTATCGAACGCCAGCAGGTTCGCGGTGCGCACCGAATGAGCCCAAGGCGGCCCGAGACAGGAAAAAATCGCCTGCCAACGCAAGTTGTCTCCCCTCTTGGACGAAAGTCGCGAGAAAACAACCCGTCACTTTTTCTGCCCCCAACAATTGGACAACGCAAAATCAACTTGCTAAAATCGCAGCTGATTAAAACGCCAAGTAGCCACCTGCTCTGAGCTACGCGGCATAGTTCAACTGGTTTTATTGTTCATCGCTCCGCTTCGCTTCACGACGAACAATAAAACCTATTCGTTATCATGCGATATAAGGAGAAAGGGGAGTCGCAAGACTTGATGGCAATTTAATCATGGAGTTAGTCAGGTATGGAAAGACGGAGTGATCTTGGATTTATGAGTTGGGCGATAAAGTTTCCGTCGCTTGGAAACGCAGATGGCGTGATGCCGTGGAGTCCGGATCGGTTGGATATCTGGACGGCAGAATTTGGACGGGACATTCAAGCCGTTCATGCCGCACGGTTCTTATTGGAAGTCTGTCATCCGTGGTTCGCATGGGAATGCGGAAAGTTTGATCCGAAGGATGCACTGAAAGACTGGGATGCTACCCGACTGGTTCAAAATCCCAACGCCGGTCGGCACGTACAACCCCGACTGGGCCATCGTCAAACAGGATGATTCAAAACTGCATCTTGTCAAAGAAGCCAAAAGCACCCACATCGCCCACCAACGCCGCGACAACGAAAACCGCAAAATCAAATGCGGCAAAGCCCACTTTGATGCCTTGGGTGTTGAGTTTGGAGTCGCATCAACGATTCATGAAGTGCTTGATGGAGAGAACCATGAATAGGCAGTCCAGACAAATGATTGAGCCAATGCAGAAACGCTCGACCTTGTGTAGGTAGATAGATGAACATTCCAGATGATTCTGAGGATTCCGCAGCTGGGCTTCCTTCTTACTCAGGATATGAATTTCAAATCCTAGCAACAGTATGGGTTTCGCTAGAACTGATTTCAAAAGGTCAGGCTGAAGCGATAGTGGTCGAGCCACCATCTGAGGAAGATATCGAAGTTGATCTCGAATTCGACACGTTCGATGCGGATTGGGGGGTCAAGGCAATAAACTTGCAGATTCAAGTTAAGCTGCGCAACTCGACACCATGGAAGAAGAACGACTTCAATGCACTTTTAAGTGCGAGGAAGAAAAGGGGCGATTCGGGCCCTGATCCTAGGATTCGGCCTTTGAAATATCTAAGTGATGAAAGTTCTAAGCAGTACCTATTGTTAACGAATACGATTCTAGATATTGGCTTGGCAGACTTTCGCGTTACCCAAATGGGCGATTTGTCGAAAGCTAATCGTATACCTTGTGCAAGATCGGATGATCCTGATTTGGCTTGTCGAATTGGAATTCTGCCAGAGCAGAACGAAGAGGTTTTAAGTCTTAAGTTACGCCAGATACTCGGCAGCATTTTTCATGTTCCTGGAGAAAAGGTTGAACAGTGTTTGCGCGAACTTGTGGATGCCGTTCGCGCACGTCTGCTTGGAAGAAGGGCGAATCGGTTTTCAAAAAGCGAAATTCTAAATATCGTTCGGAGGTTTGGCGGTAGTTATCTAGAATCAAAC
>JBGSKR010000215.1:0-2986 GCA_041741135.1 Mariniblastus sp. | reverse complement strand
GGCGTTTTCTTGTGGATAGACAACTTCCGTCATGTTAATCTTCTGACTAAAACTTTTTTCTGGTGGCTGAAGGTTGTTATATTCTCTCTGCCGCTCGACTTTAAGACATGTCGAACATTCTAACCGCTCAGCCGACTCGTACCAGACCAACCATTTCAGGAAAGACATGGCGAACCGCTTTTTTATCGACGCCTCCATCATCAACACCCCTATGATCGAGAACCAGAGTCTCATTGAACTGGGCGGCGAACAAGCGCATCACGCCATTCATGTGATGCGACTTCGTTTGGGGGATTCGCTGGAATTGTTCGACGGTCAAGGCAACTTGTATACGGCCTCGGTTGTGAGCCTGTCGAAACGTACGCTTCAGTTAGATATTCAATTATTGTCGTTTGAACCGCGCGGCGACCATCAAGTCATGATCGCCACTGCACTTCCGAAGGGCGACCGTCAAAAATTCCTGGTGGAGAAATTGGTCGAACTCGGTGTTGATTGTCTTTTGCCGCTGAAGACCGAACGTTCCGTCGCGACTGCCAACGCGAACGTCATCGAGCGAATGGAAAAGCAAATCATTGAGGCCTCAAAACAATGTGGACGTCGGTACCTGATGCAGATCCAGCCGGAAGTTAGTATTCAATCGTTGATCGAAAGTTTCGATTCCGGATCGACTTGTTTGCTGGCCGACCCATACGCGGACCAGTCCTTACTGGATGTGAGTCAGTCGGAACGCTCCAACTTGCATCGACAATCCGTGATTGCTATCGGGCCCGAAGGTGGATTCAGCGAATTAGAAACCAGCCAATTCATTGCTGCCGCTTGGCAACCAGTAAAACTAGGCAACCACATTCTAAGAATCGAAACGGCCGCGATTTCGGCAGCCGTGCAAATGAGGGCATTTAGATTGTCGTAGGATGGACATTCCTGTCCGTCCACTTTCGCACTCGTCGTAGGTTGGACATTCGCAAAAAGGAGCCGCGCACGGAGTAAGCGAATATGCGTGAAAGCTTTCCAAGAATGGAGAAAATAATTGCCTATCACTGCTGGCCAAAAAAAATGCCGCGCACGTAGTAAGCGTTCACACTTCAATCGCTCCAAAACGGCGGTTCACGATGTAAGAAATTAAGCGATCCCGCCGAACGAGCCGCGCATGCAGCAAGCCTTGATCGCAAAAAACGAGCCGCACACGGAGTAAGCGAATATGCGTTAAAGTTTTCCAATGATTGGAGAGAATAAATGCCTCTCACTGCTGGACAAAAAAATGCCGCGCACGAAGAAAGCGTTCACACTTCAATCGCTCCAAAACGGCGCTGCAAGATGTAAGAAATTAAGCGATCCGCCGAGCGAGCCGCGCACGCAGCTAGCGTCGAGCGCAAAAGAAACGAGCCGCGCACGAAGTAAGGTACTTCGGTTCGTTGAGCCAAATGCCGACGGCGCATGTTGTTTAGGACTTGATCGACCTGCGTTGGTTTTCTTGGACCATGAGTTCGGCGTTCTTCCATCGCCCTTTCCTTTGGCAACGAATTTAACCTGTCAAAATAGGTAATTTAATGCGTCCATATAACGTGATCCATATAACATCCCGTCCGTCCATATAACATCCCGACGCTAGCACTTGAGCGAATGAAGAAGAGCAGCCGCAAAAGCCACAAACTGCCGAGTTTTAAGGGGAAAAGCCCACCACATCGACAAGAAAATTGACAGTTGCCATGTCGTCCGTGGGATGTTATCTTGAGCAGTTATCTGGATTGGGACCGGACGTTATACGGACGCCAATCCATATAATAATTGTTCGCCCACTGGAGTGACAGTTCATGGCCACCGCAGTTCTCGACCTGTTGGTTGCCGCTGCTGAACACGTCATACCAACCGAAACCGCCCGGGAACCGAAGTCCTACGCTACTTGGCGCGCAACTCGGTACGACGACGAGTTTGACGCCGAGTCGTCGATTCGGTATCTGCGTCGTGAGGGCAACAACGTCGATGATCCACTATTGCATCGATACGCTCAGATTCATGCAGATCACACCCCTATTGACCTGCGAGAATTGCCGACGATCGCGCCTTGGATTGATCGCCTTGACGATGCCTTCGTTGAATATGCGTCATTTCGCAAACTTCGCGAAACGCCTCGCTACATCGAAATACTCACATTCACAACTCCGGCGATTTCTGAAAACGGTGAGCTCGGATTTCTTGAATTGCGGACGGAGGATGGCAGATACGCTCAAATGGGATTTTGGTGGTGGGTTCAAATGCGACTGAAGGATGGTAAATGGACATTGGACTGGATGAACATGCACTCCATCTCCTGAGATCGTGGACGAACAAAACGTTGCACGGGAGCGGCCGTCGGCGTCGGTTTTGAATTGTGAATCGTTCGCGGCCGCCCCGTGAACTTGGTCGTTCGTCCCTCAGAGACTAAATCAATGGCGTGGTTCAGCAAAAAGGTCAGCGTGACCCTCGTTGATGATGCATCCGGTGCCAAGTTCGCGACGTCGGACATGCCAGTCGGTGACCTTCCGGACTCATTTGAAACCGCGACCACCTTGCATTTGGGTGACGCTGATTGGTCTGTTGTTTGTGCCGAACCCAAACTAAAGACCGAGTTCGGAAAGACCCGCAAGCTGACCATTCGGCTCCGCAAGATACAGATGATGGATCCGAAGGAATTGCGTTACAGCCAATTGGATATTACGGAACGATTTGACGATCATTTGACGCTCGACGTTGACGACTGGATTACTACCACTCCCTTGAATGCCAGTTTACCTGACCCAGAATCGTCTGGACTGCCGTCGGTCGATGCCGACAATGACGAGGTATATCGAATTGCGGCAGCAATGTCTGAATTGCGGGAATCGATTCCGCTCCCCGATGATGGCGTGTATTGTCCGATTTGCCACATTGCCAACATTGACCTTTGGAGATTACGGACGTCATGTCCAAAATGTGGTCGAGACCTGCTAAAATTCGGGTGGACCTAACC
>JBGSKR010000214.1:0-10434 GCA_041741135.1 Mariniblastus sp. | reverse complement strand
TATCGACATGGTTCGTAGCCGAAGTCGTGAGACTTCGGTTTTATCTGTTTGTAGAATTTCCGAACTCTCACGAGTCCGGCTACAATCCGTGAACGGTTACCATTACTCTTTCGAAATCACTTCATCCAAGTTCAGCAAAATCGCCGCCACCGTTGTCATTGCGGCCAGTCGATCGGCGGGAATGGTTTCGTTAAATTTTGATTCGCCAACCTTCAGCAGTCGCTGTGCGTCGTCCGGATGTTTTGAATAATGGGCAAGGTACTCGTCGAACCCTGCTTGCAACGTTTTCAGTTGAGCTTCGTTCGGCTCGCGTAAATGAGTCAGCGTGAAACCAAAACGGATGGCTGCCAACATCTTTTCTTGTTCGTCGTTAGCCTGTTCATCGCTGGCTGGTTCGTCGCTGGCGTTGACGCTCTCCGGATTCGCTTCCGTCAACATTCGTTCGGCAAGTTTCCGTGCGGCTTCGGCGTAGGTTATATCATTCAGCAAAGCCAACGATTGTAGCGGCGTGTTCGTCATCGCACGTTGAACTTGACAAATTTCCCAACTGGGAGCACCAAAGGTTGCGGTGGTCGGATGCGAGACGGTGCGTTTACGATAAGTATACAAGCTACGCCGATAAAGATCGTCGCCCGTGGATTGACGATACGGCCCGCTATTACCGCCGCCTTGCATCTCTTCCCACAACCCAGCAGGTTGATAGGGGGAAACCGAAGGGCCGCCGATTTTCTTCACCAACAAACCGGACACTGCCAAAGCTTGATCGCGGATTTGCTCGGCAGACAGTCGGTATCGCGGCCCGCGAGCGAGCCAGACATTGTTGGGGTCTTGCTTCAAAGTCTCCGCAGTGTGCTCGGAAGATTGCTGATAGGCTGCGCTCATCACGATCTTTTTTTGCAATCGTTTCAAATCCCAACCATGGTTTCGGAAATCGCTGGCCAGCCAATCAAGCAACTCCGGATGCGTCGGGGGAGTACCTTGAACGCCAAAGTTATCCGCCGAAGCAACCAACCCGCGACCAAAAAACTTCATCCACATCTGATTCACGGCGACCCGAGCGACGAGTGGATTTCGAGCGTCCACCATCCAGCGCGCTAAGCCCAAACGATCTTGCGGTTGATCGTCAGCGAGTGGAGGCAGCGCCGCCGGAATCGACGCAAACAAAATTCCGCGCTCTTTGTCGGGTTGGTCGTACTGTCCTCGCTTTAGCAAAAAAGTCTCTTGGGAACCGGGCGGTCGTTCACGCATGATCATCGTGGTTGGACGTGAATTCGAGACGCGCTGATGATTTTGACGAGTTTCCTTTAAATGTTTGGCAAGCTGGGCTTTGTCTTCTGCGGGAGCTTTCTTGGCGACTGATTGCGGCTTTTCTAATGCCGACGGATCGAGAGCGGTCGCTTGGGGCTGGCCTTCAGCAGGCGCGGACTGATCAGCTTGCTTCGCGTTCTCGTCCGACTGTTTTTGCTTTGCCTCTGCTTCTTCTGACAACTTCAGTCGCTGCTCTAATTGCTTGATCTCTTCCGCCAGCTTTGTCAGCTCTTGCTCTTTTTCGGGCGTCGTGAACGTGAAGATCGGCCCCGAGTTGCTACGAGACTCTTGATAGAAACCCGTATCTTCGACATTGTTAAAGAATGCGAAAAACTCATAAAACTCTTGTTGCGAAATGGGATCGTACTTGTGATCGTGACAGCGAGCACAACCCATCGTCAATCCCAGAAACACCGCCGAAGTCGTCTCGACGCGATCCACACAATTCTCGACTCGCCATTCCTCGGCAATCGAACCGGCTTCGGTGACACTACGATTGTTGCGATTGAAGCCCGTGGCAATGAGCTGAGCATCCGTGGGCGATGGCAACAAGTCGCCGGCAATCTGATGCAAAATGAAATCGTCGTAAGTCAAATTCTGGTTGAAGGCGTCAATCACCCAATCGCGCCACGGCCACATGTGACGCGCGAAATCATTTTGGAAACCATTGGTATCGGCAAAGCGAGCACCATCGAGCCAAGCGACCGCCATATGTTCGCCATAATCAGAAGAAGCCAACAAACGATCGACGACTTTCTCAAATGCGGCGGGCGAGTCGTCTTGCAAGAAAGCGGTTCGCTCTGCGGGCGTCGGTGGTAACCCCGTCAGGTCAAGCGTGACACGGCGCAGCAAAGTCGATTTATCGGCAGGCGGCGAAGGTGTGAATTTCTGATGCTGAAGCGCTTGAAAGATAAAACGATCGACTTCGTTCTTGGACCAATCGCCACCAACGTCAGGCACGTCGGGCGATACGATCGGCTCGAAAGCCCAATGCGATTGCCACGCAGCACCTTGCTCGATCCAGCGTTTCAGCAATTGCCTTTCGGCGTCGCTCAGTTGCTGGTTCGATTCCGGTGGCGGCATGACCTCATCCGCGTCACCCGAAAAAATGCGAGAGACTAATTCACTCGCAGCCGCATCGCCGGGCACGATGGCATGATCTTTCGCGCTATCCTCCTGATCCAACCGCAAATCTGCTTTTCGGTGATTCGCATCCGGCCCATGGCAGGCAAAACAAGCCCGCGCCAACAGTGGTTGAATTTCGTTGCGAAAACTAATCTTCGAATCCGGATTCTGTTGAGCCGACAGCGAGCCCAGGAAATCGCCAACGAAGTTTGAAGCGGACAACACCAACAGGCAAAACGTTATTCGAAAGGAGTTCATTGATGGAGTGAGCAAAAATATTGGGATGGCTGTGTTTGAGTGAAAAAAGCGATGGCGGCACGGGCATATGATGCGAACGTGTAAGCCCTTAATATTCTACACTGAGCCGCCACCGTTTCACGATCAAAACGAAATTTCTGTGTTGCACCCCTGGCCTAATTACAACTCGCGAGCCGTTACTTGCTTATTAAATTCAGTTTGACGGCTCCAGCGTTGAGCCAGTGGGCGTAACTGGCAACTTCGCATCCGAGGATGGTTTCCGAATTGTACTTGGCGGGAATGTCTTCGTCGGGGCAGGTAATCCGTATCTTGTACCAACCACACGGCATCCCGCCGAAGCGGGGATTGGCCAGTTGATCAGCAGGAAGCGAAATTCCCGCCGAGCCCGTATCGGATGTCTTACCGCTACCTGATGGCAAATTGGTTCCTGCGAATGATTCTGGCTCAAAAATAATCTCTGCGTTCGCCAGCGGATTACCGTCGAGAGTGACCTCGCAAGCAACCGGCATCTCCCCGATTCGCGATTTTCTCCAGTGTTGAACGCGACTGTCGATTTCCTGTGCAGTAATTCGGCCGTCCTTGTCAGCGTCGACCGACCCGATCGAAGCCCGCAAAGCAGGCACGCGATCCATTTCATCGCCGATGATTGCTCCGTCGCCGTCCTTGTCGTACATCTTGATGGCATCGGCGCCGGCTTGGGAACTGAATGAGGGTTGTTGGGCACGTTTCGGAGAACGGCTGCAGCCGACCAAAAAAGCAACTCCAACGATCAAAACAGCTAAACGGCTGTGCCATGATAAAAGCATTGAAGAATATCTCCACCAAAAAACAAAAAAATCCGGCGTATCGCAAATCAAAATCCTCAACTCAAACGCTTCCGAGTCAGAGACCGAAATTTAGCTATAAAGACCAATCTTGAGTCGCGTCGCGAGGCAATTCCACGACTTCCTTTAGGGTGTAGCGAGAGTTACCACGGCACCGTCTTCTCGATTGCCAAGATTATAATGATTAAGTGGATCGATCAAATAATTCATCCCTTGCACGCTGCCGTCACACAAAGCCATGTGAAAAATCACGTGCTCGCTTCCAAATGCATTTCGGACCGATATACCAGGGACGTCTTGGCGTGGAGCGTAATTGGATGATAGAACCGGGTCGGAAGCGCGGTAGTCAGTTGTGCGAAAAACGTCCGTATCATTACCAACCGTCCAGCCTTGATCGTTGTCCGGATCACCGGGTGTGTTGTAAAAATCAGGATTCAGATAACGCTCGCCAATCAGGTAAGTATTGCTGGTTCCATCATAAATCTTAGCCAACTTGATCAGCGCTTTTTGCTGAATCACCCCCGTGTTATTTGAATCAATCGCGTAACTACTCCAACCGGTGGGGTGATTCCCCGAGTTACAGGCATAATCCGACCTGCCCATCGCATCAGCGCCAAATGCACGGATAGGAAGTTGCCCACCACCCCGCGTCGGGCAGATAAAAGAGGGGACCACGGTCGGGATGACTTGTTGTCCCAACACGGTCGATAGCGCCCCTCCCGACAACCCTTTCCCTGCATCACGCAATGCCGTCTGTTCGATAAACGGCAAAATGTTGTAGTGCCAGCCGCCATCTTGTAACGTGCCGAAACCGTTATTGGGGTTTCCCGTGCGACGATAGTTATGTCCATTACAGGGGAAATGACCATGGGTATCTTCATGCAATAGGCACCCCAATGCCAATTGTTTCAGATTATTGCTGCAAGCCGACCGCCGGGCGGCCTCGCGAACCTGCTGGACCGCAGGTAACAACATGCCAATCAAGATTCCAATGATGGCGATGACCACCAAGAGTTCCACCAACGTGAAACCAGAGTTGTTTAATGATCTAGAAATTTTCATTTTGGACCTCCAGTAACTAGAGAAGACGAATTTGGTAAATAAGAGGGGACGCTATCACATCAAGAAAAATTCATAATTCGGATGCGACAATGGGAACGCCACTCAAACACCTTTAAGCTTGCCTTAGAGGTGAAGCTGGCAGCATTCGTAGTATTTATTGTAACGAGTTCCAGCTGCTCATTGAAGACAAAAATGAAGACAAAAATGTTTTTTTAACATTCTTGAGCCCGCTTACTTTTGTTTCTCTTCCATGATTTTCACAACTTTATCCACATCACCTTTGAGTTGAGGGTTCTTTTCACCAATCTGACGTGCAAGTTCTAACATGCCGGTGCTGGGATAACGCTGAACTACTTCCAACAAGAGTTTTTTCTCCTCGTCCCGTTCGGCAACAGCAAAAGCTTTCTGGCACATCGCGAGTCGCTGCGGATCGGGCATTAGAAACTGACGCACCAATCGCAGGTAACCGCGCAGCGATCGCACCCGAAAAGCGTAACCCGGTCGTGCGGCCAACTCAAGCAACACAGGCCCCGCGTCCACCGTCATCCAGGCTCCCAGCAACTGGGTGGCAGAGTCTTGCAGCAGCTTGCTCTCTGAGATGGCTGCTTTGCCGATCACCGTCAATGCTTTCTCGCCACCGATGGCTGCGAGTATCTCTAAAATTTTGACCTGAGCAGGTTCGTCAACGCGTTGCATGGCGGCGTCAAGCTTGGTGACCACCACGGTGGGATCAGCCAATCTCACCGCCACATACTTCAACGATTCCAAAGCCAGAGCTTGATCGCTTTCGAATTTCTTGTCACTGCCAATCGCGCGACCCACCAGCAAATCCAACTCGGCTTCGGTTGCGATTTGACCAAGGGCCGTGAGTGCAGCGGCGCGAACTTCACCGTTTTCAGAACTGGCTGATGCGACAATTGGCTCGACGGCATCAATACGTCGTTTACCAATCAGCGAAATCAAAACGGCTTGAGTTGCGGAATCGGCAACTCCGAGTCGACTGACGATTTCTTGATCGATTTCCTGGCCTGACAACTGGGCGATGGTCGCGGTTGCAGCAACCGCGACTTCCGAATTCGTATCGGTGGCTGAAGCGAGCAACACTTCCAACGAATCGACGCCCCCGACTTCTT
Source organism: Mariniblastus sp. (assembly GCA_041741135.1). Lineage (GTDB taxonomy): Bacteria > Planctomycetota > Planctomycetia > Pirellulales > Pirellulaceae > Mariniblastus. The sequence continues at coordinate 4,724 of JBGSKR010000214.1, read as the reverse complement.
TGAGAACTTCCATCGCTGCGATCCGAGATTCAGGCGAGCCATCTCTTACGATCTTCTTCATCTCAGCCAACACGCTCGCATCACCACGATCCGCCAGCGCGAGAATTAAGAGGCTGCTGGTCTCTTCACCGAGGTCGTCGATCGCAGCAACCAATAATGCAGAAACACCGTCCCCTTGTAATTCGCGAGCGACAGCCAAACCAATGTTCTTGAAATCGCGATCCTTGGATTGCAGTTGTTCAATCAGCGCGGGAACTCCACTTTCTTTGCTTGCCAGAATCAGACAGCGCGTGGCTTCAATTTTTCGAATCTTGGGAACATCCATGCCCAACACGGATTTCGCAATTGAGATCGACGGCTCAAGTTCACCGGCGATGAAACGTTGCTCGGAAATACGATTCAAGCCCTCGGCAATCGCGTTGGAAACTTTCTTGCTTGAAACATTTGAAGCTTGTTTCAGCAACGCATCGGCCGCTGCAGCATCACCAATTTTTCCCAGCGCCAAGGCGGACGCCACCGCCACTTCTTCGTCGCCCTGCAATCGTTCGGCAATCGCAGCGACGGCCGATTTCGTTTTGCGAACGCCAAGCGAATTGATAACGCCAACCAGACTGCGACCTTCGACTTTGCTTAAAGCTTCCACCAAAGCCTCATCCGCAGCGGGATCAGGAATATTTTCCAGCGAGATTCTCGCCCAAGAAGTCAACTCGTCATCGACTAGCAACTTGGCGATTTCATCAACGCAGGCTGCCGAACCCCAAATCGCCAGTTTCTTACAGGTGATGGCTTTCTCCGCTTTCGGAGCGTCGGACTTAAGAATTGCGATCAACGATTCTTCACTCGGTTTCGAGCTCGGATCGTCTGCGAACATGCGATTTGATTCAACACCGAAAAACACCAAGGCGATGAAAACAAAAAGAAATCCAGAAACTGAAGTAACAGATTTAAGCGAGAAATTCATGATCGGTGGTCTTTAATTTAAAATAGATTCGAAAGGTAACAAAGCGTCTTTAAATCTTAAATCTGCCAAGGCGCTCGCAACGCTTCACTGCGAAAGCGATTCGCTTCGTCGTCGTTCAAAAATTCGTTTTTGACGGGATCGAATTCCAGATCGCGTTTAAGGAACGCAGCGATGTTGGCGGCATGGCAAGCGATATGGGTATAGCAAGCGGCTTCGGCATTCGCTTTTGGTTGACGTCGCGATTTGACGCAATCCAAAAACTCTCGCACATGAAAGGTCGCCGGATAGCCACCAATTTCCGCGATCTCACGACCCGCCAACAGCTCCGGCGAACTGAGAACGAATTTTCCGCTGTCGCCCGTTTCGATCCAACCGTCGTCGCCTTCAAAACGAACGGGACACGAACCCAGCGGCATCCAGCCGTTATCGCGGATCACCAATTCGACACCGTCGGCATAAGTCGCGGTCAAAACTCCATCGCGCGGTGCCGAGTATTTTGTCGGAGCCGTGCTGTCGGCGCTCGCCGCCCATTGGCACAAATCAACGCAGTGCGAACCCCATTCAAGGATACCGCCGCCCGTCAAGCCGCCACCCTTTTCGAAATTGAACCCATCGAGAATCTTGTTGTTAAAAGGCCGGTAAGCCGCTGGGCCGAGATACGTGTCATAATCGATGACTTCGCGGTCAGGTTCGGCTTGCGGTTCCAGCCAACCGCTCATGTAAGTTGCCATGCCCGCCGGTTTCGCATGAACTTTTCGCAGTTGTCCCAACCGACCGCTATAAGCCAACTCACAAGCAAACGCGAAATGCGGCAAGTTGCGTCGCTGCGTTCCAGCTTGAAAAATTCGCCCTGTGCGCCGCATCGTGTCCGCGAGAATCAAGCTTTGCGCGATGTTCTTCGTGCAGGGTTTTTCACAGTAGATATCCTTGCCAGCCCGAGCCGCATAGACAGCCGCTTCACAGTGCCAATTGGGTCCAGTCGCGATCAGCACCGAATCGATATCATCGCGATCGAGTAACTCTCGAAAATCGCGATAGGTATCGCAAGCAGTATTACCGTAATGTTTATCGGTACGCCCTTTGACGGCATCGCGTTGGCTTTGTTTGATATCGCAGACCGCAATAAATTGAACGTCGGGTTGTTCGAAGAAGCAACCCAAGTCATAACTGCCGCGCCTGCCGATACCAATCCCTCCGACCGTGATTCGATCGCTGGCCGCCACGGCATTCCCTAACCCGAGCGCCGATGAAGGGACAAAGTAAGGGATCGATATTGCCGCGCTGGCACCAAGTGCCGTTTTAAAAAACTGACGGCGAGGCAACTGTAGGGAAGGCTTCGACATGAAAAGACTCCAAAAGGACAAATTGTTATCAGAGGTGGAGAGTAAATTATTTTGGCGTGCGGTTTAAAGATGGTAATGCAAACAGATTCGCCCGAAATCGCTTTTAATGTATGGTAAAACTATTTTTGTTCTATGGTAAGTTGTTTTTCTCGGAAAGAGAAATTCTTTTTTGATGAAATGAGAAAAACCCTACGATTATCATCAATGAGAACTTGTTTTAAAGTTCGAAATGGTCAAGGACGCGGCAGGGCGCGAGCCTTCCGGTTCAAGTTAAATAACGCTGGCATTGATCGAACCGGACGGCTCGCGCCGTTCCGCTACAATTTTCAAACTTTCGAGGCAGCCGCTCATTTTTCGGACGGTTGATAAAATTTGGCGGGATGAGGTTTGACTCCTAACTCTTCGTAATTGAATCCGGGCTTCAAAGGTTCGTACTTGCCGATGATATCAACGGATCGATTCGCATCAATCTGATCTTCCAATCCCAGCCCCCAATAAACCGCATTGACGGTCAACCTGCGGACGCCTTCGTTTTCAAAGTCTTCCGCCGATCCCATCGTGAAGTGAAAAATCCTTGTCTTCAGCTTTCGATTGCCCGTCCACGTTTTCGTCCACGCAACGGGCAATGGTTCTTTGTCAGAGTTCGGCGGACTATCGGGGGTGAGGTCTTTCATCGGCTGCCCCAGTACAAGCGGCAGGCAATCAGCGGGAAATGGATTCTTTTCATCGTGACATCGATAAACATCCGACGTGCCCCATATACTTTTTACGCCGGTTAAAATCGGATGTGACGCATTTTCCGAAACGATGATGCCGGTCGTCGACTCGCGATGCCAACCGCCGTGATGCGACATGAAAGCTCCTCCTAGCAACGCTCCCATGGAAACGGGTTGGCCATTAAATTGATAAGGCTTACTTTTTTGAAATCCGTGATTCGCGGTGCGCAAGGCAATCAGCGGTTTGCCAGAATCGAAATAGTCATGGAAGTGTTTCATTTGCTCATCGGGCAGATGCATGAAACGCGATAGCAAAATCAGACAATCGGCTTTCGCCAGATGTTCAAGACCCGGAATGTTGTGACGTTTCGTTTCGTCTTCGAAAGGAGCCGGTAACGTCGGATCGACTTCGCCCGCTTCGTTGACAGAAAACAGTACCGTGCAATTAAATCCATGATGTTCAGATAACACTTTGGCCAACATCGGCATCGCTTGTTCGCTGCGATATTCCTGCTCGGCCGCAATTAAGACAACATGCTTTCCAGCACCGGGTTTGTCGGCACTTGATTTCTCAGCGCCCGATTTATGGGGCGCGGGTTTGTCGAGTTGCTGCTGGGGTGCTTGATTATTCCCGCGAAAGGTCAGCCATAGTGGGCTATCAGGAACTGGATGCGGATGCATTTCACCGCCGGAATTCTCAATCACAAAATCCACCAAGCGTTGCGACTGGAACCAACTGACCGACATATCGTGGCCCCCACCGGTCACAACTTCCAGTTCCATCTTGCCGCCAAATTTCTTGTACTGGGCAGCGACGATCGCTGAATTTTTTTCCAGCGGAACAACCGTGTCTTTGTCTCCGTGAAGATGAAAGATCGGCACTTCCGCTTTGGCGAGCGGTTCCAGTCGATCAATCGGATTATGCATAGCCAACTCTGCGGTCAACTGCTCGGCCGTCAGCTCATAAGCTCCACAAGCGCGTTGAATGCCGGGATAGCTGGCGATGTTGCAAACAGGGTAGATGCCTGCAATGCCGCCGACCGAATCTGGATTTTCAGCCGCCCAACTGTACAGCATCAAACCACCGCGACTGCGGGCCAGCAAAACTGATTTCTTACTAAAGCCGCGCACCTCCGTGAGATAACGATAATAATCGTCAAAAACGTTTCTCCCCTTCGGACTGCCGAATGATTCTCCAACGTCGATGCCCACGATCGCCACGCCGCTGTTCAGAAAACGCTCGAACATCCAAATCTCTTGCTTGGCAGGAAGTCCATTCAAAGTTGGCGCGTACCAAACCCAAGGCGTTCCAGTTTCTGCCGCAGTCCCATTGAAGGAACCCGTTTTCGTTTTCGGCGCGATCACAAAAGCGTCGTGACCGTTGAACTGAAATGACTCACCCGGCAATGGCAGTGCTTTTTTACCGACGCTTATCTTCGGAACTTCGGCTGCTGGTTCGCCAAGATTCAATTCTTGAATCCAGACATTGCGGAATCGTACGGGGTTATGATGGCCTTGAAAGCGAATGGGACGAGCAGTGGGTTCTTCGTTTTTTCCCACACCGGTTTTGCGCGGGATCGAATAGTCATCGTGAATTAGTTCACCATTTTGGTACACCGTGATGCGAGCATTTTCGGATTTCTTACCATCAACAAACCGAGCGGCCCGAAACGCGATATCAAAGCTCTGCCACTCTCCGGCAGG
>JBGSKR010000213.1:0-3665 GCA_041741135.1 Mariniblastus sp. | reverse complement strand
CGGCTCCCCACCATCCGAATCGGCGAGTCAATGCCCAAAATCTTTCAGCGACTCCGGAATCAAGTCGCCATGTCGGTATCCATGATCTTCGCTCTTCACTGTTGACGGTCAAATCTCCAGCGAATTTCAAGTTCAAACTTGGCAACGCATCATCAGACCAAACCGGTGATAGTGGGCAGGCATAGCCGTGGTGGGAAGCGACTAAATGTTGAATGACTTCCAAATCCACTGCGTCGGAAAAATCGAATCGCGACAGCAACTGAAGCGACAACATTTCATGTCGAAATCCCACCGGCAGTTCAATTGCACTGCTACTTCCACGTTTCTCGGATTTGGCCCAGAGCGTTCGTTGCATCCATGCGATGCTTAATGGCTTCCCAAGCAACATCGCTTGGAATCGAGGATCTGCCTTCCCGATGTCATGCAACATTGCCGCTGTGAGAATGGAGTCTCTCAAATTTCCTAACGGAAGCGAATCGACGACACGCTCAGCTTCCGCAAAAACATCTGCCAAGTGTTGATGAAGCGAAACCTTGTTCGTTTCCAGAAGCGTCTCGTCATCATCAAAGCTGGCCAACGGTAATGAAGGCATGCCTCCAGTTTGGTCATGGAGAAGCTTGGTTATCCAGACAACGCCACCGGGGTAACGCTCTAGCTTCTGTACGTTTTCGATAAGCGATCTGAGTCTCTCACCCAGAGGTTCACTAATATCATCAACAATCGACCGAGTTCGAAAATCTGAATCGCCTTTCTCACTACTTCCGATTCTTGTCAATAGCGCATCAAACAGTGGCCCTGTATCGGATGACGATTCAAGTTTGGGATGGGCACGCAATATTTTTCGTGCGCGGCTTTGTTCAAAAGCAGCGTCGGCGATATCGATTGAAGCCAATGTTCTTTCAGCTATATTCGAAGCTGATTCGTTGTCATTCTCAGTTTCAATCTTGAGTTTGGAAGAATCGCGCCAAGCGTCCGGATGCGGTTCCAAAGGCGAACTTGGTAAGTGACCGAACTTATTCCATCCACCGAATTCAGCAGGAATTACGACCGTCGCGTTAGCGCGGAGTCTTCCCAAGTTGTGGGAACTACTAACGATAAAGCTCGACTGAGTGGAATGCGAGCCTGCGGTTGCTTCGTTTCTTTTTGATCTCCTTCGCTTTCCTTGCCAAACGAGGACGCATCGATTGTGGGCATTGGCTGGCTTTCGTCCACGTTCTTCCTTTTCGGAACTGATCTCCACCTCGCCCAGCACATCGCTCGTTTCGTCTTCGGCTTCTTCACCCTTAAGCCATTTTTTTAAGAGATGCAGAGGTACGCTCAATAGTTCCGCTGAGGATGGTGGGCATGCGGAAACGGCATCAGTCCAAAGTCGTTCATGCGATGAGAGTTGCTGTGCTTCCCGCATGGAAGGCCGGAGTTCCAAATCTGCTCGCCAACAAACTCGTACTTCGGGTAACGATTTTTCGGTACCATGCAAGTACATCGAAACATCCGGTTCAGGAGTTGGGCGTGGACTGGTTTGGCAAAGCATATCGAGGTGAGCGGGCATCAACACGGGCGCGTTAGTTTTCGGTGCAGAAAGGTCTAAATCTGTCGAGTTAGATTTCGCGAGTGTATCTAACGCCTTGATCCCAAAATCGACCTGCCCACGATCATCAACAATTAAATTGAGCCAATGCCATGTTCGAGACAATGCGTTCCCGTACACCGGATCATGAGGCTTCTCATTAATTAGCTTTGTAATGTCGGGGGTGTCGCCTTCTGCGGCAAGGATGACTCCGCCGCAATTGATCGCATTGCCAAGTCGATTTAATCGACCAAAACGTTGACGCAATGCGTCGAGACTCGCGCACTGAGTCACCATTCCATCAAAATCGAGATCAGCTCCCACCTCAAGGCATTGTGTCGCGACAACAAACTGTGGAAGCTCTTCTGATGACGAAACACCAGAACCGAATCGAGCTTGTAGTTCTACGGTGAGTTCGTCGCGGTCGTATGGTCGCATCCGACCGATCATTAGCCAGCTTCGTTCACCAAGTTTTTTCTTTTCAAGCTCCGCAAGTGCAGCGCGAGCGATTGCCACACGATTGACAACGATGGCAATCTTCCTGCAACCTGACTCCGACATTTTGACCGCATGTTCAACCAGCTTTTTTCCTAATTTGTCGGGCAGTGATTTTCCTTTCGCGCCGGCAACGTACTCCAGTTGAACGGGCTTGGAACACCCATGTCGACGCTTGAGCGGTTCGTCTGCTTGATAGTCCGCCTTGTCATCCAAACCAAATACAACGCGTTCCTCCAAATCGTTTGGTGGAGTTGCCGTCATTTGAACAAGTGCGAACGGCGATTCCAAAGATTCCTCTGACCACTGCGAACCGCGATATCGTTGAATTGCTTCGACGGTCTGGCTGAAAGGTTTGGAGCAGTGTGCTTCATCAAGAATCAACAGGCTGTCGTTAGTCGTTAGTGCGGCGTGAATCGGCAAGTTTCGATCTGAAACACCATAGCCACGAAACAGCATTCGCGAGCCAACCTGATCGACTGTGCTTGCCAGAACGGTAGGTTGAAGAGGTGAGCGAACCCAAGCGTCGTTGCGATAGATGCCCCCTCGCAATTCAAAGCAATCCAGTGGCGGTGCGTTCTCTGATGCCGCAACAAACTGAAGCCATTTCGCAACACGGAACATAATCGAATCGGTGTCGGGAGCCTTCGTAGCAACGGAATCCCACAATGCCTTCGCAATTGCTTTCGCGCGTCGAAACGCTTCGTTGACGATAATTCGACGGTCAACGACAAAGAAAATTCGACGTGCGGCTGTGACTTTACCTTCGGGTCGATTGGCTGGACGTGCCTGAAACGCAAGCGCAAACACTGCTATATCGATGGCTGCGGTCTTCCCGCTTGAAGTCGGAAGCTTCATGTAATCGGGCCATCTACCTTCGCATACTTGTTTTGCTAATCGCATTTGCCATTGAAACGGGCGATATCCATAGTGCTCGCGATAAAATCGATCAAAGTCATCGATTTCCAGCGGTTGCAGTTTGGTAATGTCAACGTAAGTCTTGGTTATCACTGCCTTCTCCGATGTTCCAGAATTGGTTTGCAAAGCCCATAACCTCGGAATCGCCCCGCGCCAATGATGACGGGGCCAACTACTGGTTGAGCAAACGTAAGATGCACATGCACCTGAGGACGAACAGGTTTTCCAATGCCATACGGCATTGACGGAAAGCCATCGCCGAGAGGCGCATCGCCACTGGGTGTTCGGCGTCGCTTGGCAATCGCCCTCGGAACACCTGTCAGCCAACTTGTCGTATCGATGTCGACAAATGATGGCGTTGGAAATCCAGCCAATTCGCAAGAACGGGAAACGGTTTCGGCAACCTCTTTAACCCATTGCTGTCGCTGATCGGTTTTCGAAGTTTTCGGAAACCGATCCAATACAACCGGAGTCACACTCGCCCAAGTCGTAGAAGGCGTAATCCAGGTTTCGTTTTGCAAAGTCTGCCGACCGGCGTTGTCGGTTTCGAGTCGAACGTTCCATTCACCCAAGCGACCAAGCTTCAACTCTACGATTCTTGAATCATCGTTTTCATCAAACATCAAATCTCGAAGTGCAACACCTCTTTGTTCGGGTGAAACTTGTTTAGGAAGTGCGATTGCAA
>JBGSKR010000212.1:0-3961 GCA_041741135.1 Mariniblastus sp. | reverse complement strand
CCACGAAATTGGCATCGGCTGTTGACCCGACCAGCGGAGCAATCGATTTTGCAACAAGTCCAACGGCCGCGTTATCAATTTTCACGAATACATCCAGTTGATTGGTTGCATGCGGTACTCCAAACTGATCAGCCGTGTACTTGGTCTGCAGGACCAACACACAACTGCCAGTCAGCTTCCGCCGGATCATCGGTCCTTCGTAGCTGCCCGTTCCATGAAAGATGTGCAGATCGTCATTTCCATAGACCAAGTCAAGCTTGCTGATGGTTCCCGTGCCGTCGTCGGTGTCGAGTGTGAACGGACCAGTTCGTTCGGTCGTCATTTGTGTGACGCCCATTAGCTGCCAAATGTTAACGACAACTTCTGGATAGCGGACTAGAAACTGAAAATAGTCCGGGTCTGCCTGAATGGTTGTCACTGGTAGTCGCCGATAGATGCTCGGCCGATCGACGACCGCCTTTACTTTCTCCCGGGTCTGCTGATTGAGTTGCTGGAAAGGGATTGAGGCAACGGCTTGATTGAGATACTGACGGTTGCCAGAGCCCGACTCCGTTTCATTCGCTGACAGCGTCGATGCGACTGGACTGAACGCCAACGAAATCAACGCGCATACCAGCAAGCGAAACGTGCCCGACCGGCGCGCAAAATCTGCTGGATAACAATCGTCAGATCGTTCAGGCATAGACAAATCCATCAAATCGGTTTGAATTGAATCCAGATTGGGCGGTATTACGATGAACGACTTAAAGTTGGGTCGTCACCTTGGAAATTCTCGGCGGGAAGAACGTCGTATCTAGTTAATCGGCAGTCCACTACGACGCAAACACAGAAATTGATCGAACTCGTTCAGATCAGTTCGGCTTTACCATAAACTTTGTGCAGTTGCCGTATTTTGAAACGAAAAAGTTGCGGGCGACTGCTAGCTGCGATGCAAGTGATCTATAATCTGGCATATGACGATGGCTGAAATATCCACCGATTTGCAATTACATCTACGATCGCTCGCTTCTCAGCTCGATGGCGATTTGCGGTTCGATACTGTCGCGAGGATGTTGTATGCCACCGATGCATCGGTGTATCAGGAAACGCCATTGGCGGTCGCAATTCCTCGATCGGACGCGGATCTCGGTCGGCTGATTGAGTTTGCCATCAAGCATGGCATCGGATTGATTCCACGAACTGCGGGGACTTCGCTGGCAGGCCAAGTCGTGGGTTCTGGAATCGTCGTCGACGTTTCGCGTCACTTTACCCGAATCATTGAAGTTAGTCGCGAGGAAAGTTGGGTGCGAGTCCAACCGGGTGTGATTCGCGATGAATTGAACATGGTGCTGGCAAAAGAGGGTTTGTTGTTCGGCCCAGAGACTTCGACGGCGAACCGAGCAATGATCGGCGGCATGGTCGGCAACAATTCTTGCGGCTCAAACTCGATCGTCTACGGCAGTACCCGAGATCATTTGTTGGAAGTCACCGGGTTTCTTAGCGATGGTAGTCTTGCAACGCTTCATGCGATCACGAAAGAACAGTTTGCAGGAAAGTGCGATCCCAGCAACCAATCGCTGGAGTCGAAACTTTATCGCGGAATCAAAGAGTTGTTGGCTGATCCGAATCATCGTCGCGAGATTCGAGAGCATTTTCCCAAGCCGGAAATTCACCGTCGCAACACGGGTTATGCACTCGATCTACTGATGGAAGCAGAACCGCTCGCTCCCATTGATCAGCCCAGCGACGAACCGTTTAATTTTTGCAAACTGATTGCGGGTTCGGAGGGTACGCTTTTTTTTGCGACGGAAATGAAGCTCCGTTGTTTGCCGCTGCCTCCGCCCGTTTCCGGACTGTTATGCATCCATTTTCAGACGGTTACTGAATCGTTGCTGGCGACCCAAATCGCGATGCAACATCATCCCTTTGCTTGCGAGTTAATCGATCATTTCATCATCGAAGGTGCCCGGCGCAACCGTGATCAGCGAGATAACGCGGGCTTTATTGAGGGAGACCCGGGAGCAGTTTTGGTGGTTGAAGTCCGCGACCAAACTCGGGAACTGGTGGAGAACAGGGCGGTTCGGCTTCAGCAACAATTGCAGGCGATGAAATTGGGCTATCACTATCCGTTGCTGTTTGCTGACGAAGCCATGCAGGTTTGGGAATTGCGAAAATCGGGGTTGGGCGTTGCGGCAAACATGCCGGGAGATCGAAAACCAGTCGCTGTCATTGAAGACACGGCTGTCGCTCTGGAAGATTTGCCTGCGTACATTGCTGAGATCAATCAACTGCTGCGTGAGAAGTATGGAATCGAGTGCGTTCATTACGCTCACGCCGGAGCGGGTGAAATTCATCTGCGACCGATTTTGAATCTGAAAACGCCGGAGGGCAACCAGCAATTCCGCTCAATCGCTTCCGATGTTGCTGCGCTGGTCAAAAAATATCGCGGCTCGCTCAGCGGTGAGCACGGTGACGGACGACTTCGCGCTGAATTTCTGCAACGAATGGTCGGCGAAAAGAATTATGAGTTGATGCGAGTTGTCAAAACGCTATTTGATCCAAACCATGTTTTCAATCCACATAAAATCATCGACGGGTTACCGATGAATGGTGGTTTACGTTGGAAGCCCGGGCAACCCACGCCCGAGATCAAAACGATTTTCGACTTCAGCAGCCAGCTCGGCGTGTTGCGAGCGGCTGAGATGTGTAACGGTTCGGGTGATTGTCGAAAGACCCATTTGTCGGGCGGCACGATGTGTCCTAGTTACATGGCGACGCGAAACGAATCCGACACGACGCGAGCCCGCGCAAATACGCTGCGGCAGGTGTTGACCAATCCGACCGATTTACAACAGCCGTTCAACAGCGCGGAAATTTTGCAGGTGATGGATTTGTGTCTATCATGCAAAGGCTGTAAAGCCGAGTGCCCATCCAATGTGGATGTTGCCAAACTGAAAGCCGAATTCTTGCAAGGCTTTTACGATGCCAACGGTGTTCCGCGACGAGTCAAGTCGATTGCTAAGTTTTCACGGAACATGAATCGGGCGGCGAGATTTCCTGGACTGTTTAACTTTCTCATTTCCAATTCGGTAACAGCACCGTTAATTAAACGCCTGTCTGGTTTTTCGACTAAGCGTTCTTTGCCAAAACTGCATCGAACGACCTTTCGAAAATGGTTTGCACGTCATCAGCCTCATGCGTCGGCTGGGCGATGGGGAAAGGTAATGTTGTTTTGTGACGAGTTCACCAATTTCAATGATGTGCCAGTTGGCATTGCTACCGTTGAATTGCTGGAGCGAATTGGATACTCGATTGAGATTCCGGATCACGATGAGAGCGCTCGACCTGCGTTGTCGAAAGGCTTGCTCCGCGAGGCGCGAACGATTGCCGAATCCAATGTGCGGAAGTTGGCAAACTTGATCAGTGCCGAGGTGCCGCTCATTGGAATTGAACCGTCGGCATTGCTTGGTTTTCGCGACGAGTACCCGGAGCTAGTGTCGAGTGAATTGCGAGAGACCGCGCAGCGATTGAGTGAAAACTGTTTACTGCTAGATGAGTTTATTTCTCGGCTGATTGACGAAAATAAGATCGATGCTTCACTGTTTACTTCAGTCGCGAAAACGATTCGTTTACATGGACATTGTCATCAAAAAGCTCTCGCTTCGTTACGGCCAAGTGTGCGGATGCTTCAACTGCCACAGAATTATTCGGTCAGGTTGATTCCTTCGGGTTGCTGTGGAATGGCTGGATCGTTTGGTTATGAAGTAGAGCACTACGAAGTCTCAATGCAAATTGGAGAGCTGGTATTGTTTCCCACGGTGCGCAGTGAACCTTCGGATTCGTTGATCGCTGCAAGCGGAACCAGTTGCCGCCATCAAATTTTGGACGGAACAGGGAAGCGGGCACTTCACCCAGCGGAGATTTTGCGGGATGCGCTGTTGACGTAGCTGGGTTCACCAAGGTGTGGCAACTTTCACCCTTG
>JBGSKR010000211.1:0-8066 GCA_041741135.1 Mariniblastus sp. | reverse complement strand
GCAAGTCTCAATAGTGGCATCCAACGTTGACGACGTAGCTGGAGTCGTGAGACTTCAGGACTATTCAGCAAACCGAACTCTCACGAGTCCGGCTACAAACCAACCGAACTCTCTCGCGATCGAAAGCTCCCCTTGGACGCCATTTGTCGAAAACAATCAACGATTAAGAAACCGGTATCGGTCTCGGGATTCGGCTTCTGGAGCGGACTCGATGTCACCATTGAATTCCGCCCAGCAGACGAGAACACGGGCATTCGTTTTTTCCGCACGGACCTACCTGGGCACCCTCACATCTTGGCGATCATTCAAAACCGTGTCACCGGTCCGCGTCGAACTACCTTGGTTCAAAACGGGTGTGCGGTCGAAATGGTGGAACACGTAATGGCCGCCTTGGCGGGATTGGAAATCGACAATTGCGAGGTTCATGTCACTCGTGCGGAAATGCCTGGCATGGACGGGTCGAGTCAACCCTTTGTAACGGCGTTGTTTGATGCCGGACGAACGCGGCAGTCATCCGCCAAACCCACCCTTCGGGTCTTACACAAAACTCGTGTCGAACATGGCGACGCATGGATCGAAGCGACGCCCGTAGATGGTAACGAAACACGATTCAGCTACCAATTGGCTTACGAGAACGCTCCCGCGATCGGCTCGCAAACTTTTACCACCACGCTCAATCGTTCGAACTTCATTGAAAAAATCGCTTCGGCTCGAACGTTCTTACTGGCCAGTGAAGCCGAACAACTTAAGGAGCAAGGACTCGGCAGTCGCGTGACTTATTCCGATGTTTTAGTTTTTGATGAATCCGGCCCGGTGAACAACCGACTTCGCTTCCCCAACGAATGTGCGCGACATAAGATGCTCGACATGATTGGCGATTTCGCTTTGTCGGGTAAACATTTGATTGGCAGCTTTACTGCCTCGCGCAGTGGACACCTGCTCAACTCAAAAATGATATTCGCGTTAATGCAACAGATCGTTACTTCCCATCCCAATCGCCAATCTGCATGAGATTCCGCTCTGATGGATACCATTCCTTTTAATACTCCCATCGAACCGATCAAACGAGATCTTCCTCCTGCGAAGATCTCACCGCTGGCGGTGGTTGACTCTTCCGCCGAAATCGCTGATGGAGTGGAGATCGGGCCTTTCTGCGTCATTAGCGGAAAAGCCAAAATTGGCGCGGGCACGAAGCTGTATAACAACGTCACCATTCTCGGCGATGTCGAAATTGGAGAAGACAATGTGATCTCGCCTAACGCCGTCCTCGGCGGAGCGCCTCAAGACTTGAGCTATCGCGGAACCGAAACCAAAGTCGTCATCGGCGACCGCAATATCATCCGCGAATGCGTCACGATCAACCGAGCTTCCGAAAAAGAGGACGGCTACACTCGCGTCGGCAGCGATTGTTTTTTCATGGGCAACGTTCACGTCGCGCATGATTGTGTCGTCGGAGATAAAGTCATCATTGGGCATGGCACGATGCTGGGCGGTCACGTTCACGTGGATCACCACGCGACGTTGTCCGGCTCCGTCGCCGTCACGCACTACGGAGCGATCGGCTGTTATACCTTTGTCGGCGGAGCCAGCCGCGTTCTCCAAGATATCGCGCCGTACATGTTGGCCGATGGAAATCCGGCTCGTCCACGTTGCATTAACATCGTAGCTCTCAAACGAAACAACTTCGAAGCCCATATTATCGATGCTCTCAATGAAGCTTATCGGCTGATGTATCGTGCGCGTGTCGGACTCGACAATGCTCGCGAAATTCTCAGCGCTAAAGGCGACTTGATTCCGGACATCCAACATTTTCTCGACAAAATTGCCGTCTCCCAAACCGGTCGCCATGGACGAGGTCGGGAACAGAAAAGGAAAGCAGCGTGAACAAACTGCGAGTCGCCGTTATCGGAGCCGGTCATTTGGGCAAAATCCACGCTCGCTTGCTGGCTGAACAAAAAGGTGTCGAATTCGTCGCCGTCGCGGACCCCAGCCCTTCCGCTCAGCAAAACATTCTCGACACTCTCGATACGCGAACCGTCAGCGATTACACCAAACTGATTGGCGAAATCGACGCAGCAATTATCGCCACTCCGACTCGCACCCATTTCGATGTCGCCAGTCGGTTACTCGAAAATGGCGTTCACTGTTTAATCGAAAAACCGTTATCCGATTCCGTTTCCGACGCCCAAGCTCTGGTTAGCCTGGCCGATCGTCATCGCTGTGCGGTTGCCGTTGGACACGTCGAACAATTCAATCCGGCGATCAAGGCCGCCCTCAAGAAAATCGGCACGCCAAAATTTGTGGTGGCCAATCGATTGAGTGGTTACACATTCCGCTCGACGGACATCGGTGTCGTGCATGACTTGATGATTCACGATATTGATCTGGTCAATTCGTTCTTCGCTGGCGATCTGTTAGAAACCCGAGCGGTTGGCATGTCGATGTTCGGTCATCATGAGGACATGGCAACGGCCCGGCTGCAATTCACTTGTGGTGGCGTGGCGAACCTGACTGCCTCGCGATGCAGTTTCGAGAACGAACGCACCATGAAAATTTTTGGCACCACCGGATTTGCTCATATCGATCTGGCCACCAGCAAAGTGACCGTCGTTGAAGTTCCCGAGTACATTCGCGACCGAGAATTCGATTTGCTTGACACCACGCCAGAGCAACAAAACTTCATTCGTGAAAACCTGTTCTCGAAGATTCTGCCGAAGCACGAAATCGAGATCGACAAATCGAACGCAATTCAGGCTGAACAAACGGACTGGATCTCAGCGATTAGAAATGGCGAGACGCCGCGCGTATCAGCAGAGCAGGGTGCGCAAGCGGTTGAGATTGCTCAATCCGTACTTGATTCTTTGGCAGCGCATCGCTGGTCACAGTCCGATACTGCCACAACCGGCCCATTCGGAATCATCACCGCCACCGGCGACCGCCGCTCCGTTACACCCATCCGCAAGGCAGCATAGGGCAACCACGAATAATTAAAGCGGCATATTTCGTCCCTTCAGGACTTGGTGCGTTTTAGGTTACCGCTTCCATGGGCTTTCGCCCATGGCTACATTCTCTCGGCGCTTCGCGGCTTAAGGCAACCGCATCGCGCCATTGAAGGGCTTTCGTGTTACAATATTACATTTGACTGCTCGAAATGCACTCGGCAAAGGTTGATCGATCCTCATGACTGGCTTGTTAGCAGGAGTTTCTCGAAATGACACAGATTCGCACTACGATTATCAACGGACGGATCGAAATTTCCGCCCCTCCGGATTTAGCTGATGGAACCGAAGTTTTAGTGACCCTCCTCCCGACCTCAAAAACTCAACTTTCGTCAGCTTTTGAAGACTCAAACTGGGACGATTCGCCGGCAGGAATCCAATCTTGGCTTGACTGGTATGAGAGCCTAGAGCCATTGGAATTAACGTCGGAAGAGCTTGAGCAAATTGAATCTGACCGCCGATCGCGTAAGCAGTGGGAGCTTTCCCGATTCAATGAACACGCTGACAAACTCGCGAAACAGTGGCAATGAAACGTTACTTGCTTGACTCAAATGCCGTCTCTCAGTTTGTCAATCGGCGTGAGCCTTTTGCACGTCGTGTTCGAGAAGTTCTCGTCAAAGGATGTCGAATTGGAACTTGTGAGCCAGTCGTTGCCGATTCTGGGACTGGCATTCCGTGAAGAATCGGTTAAAACCGCGAATCTCTCGATTGTCCCTCAGGCAAAACATCTTTTCTTTCATGGAGCTGACCATGCTGCGGATTGCACAGCGATCGGGTGGATTTACTCTGGTAGAACTTCTAGTTGTCGTTGCGATCTTCAGCGTCTTGATCTCGATGCTGTTGCCGGCGATTCAGCAGATTCGGGAATCCGCCCGCCGCGCAAAATGCTCTAATAATCTCCGACAACTTGGTCTGGCCATCCACAACTATGAATCCTCTACCGGAATTTTTCCGGGAGGTGGAATCATCGATTTCGGAAATGCTACCTCAACCGAGTTTCAGTCGCAAAGTGGCCCGATGCTCAGTTGGATTGTCCTGATTCTGCCCCACATCGAGCAGCAAAACCTCGCTGATCTGTTCGATTTTTCGACCTCGTCGCTCGAACAGCTAAATGAACCTCAAGCCACCCAACCACCGTCGTTCATCTGTCCCAGCGATCGATCGCTCGGCCGATTTTACGCCAGTCCCACTCAGACGAACCAAAAGCGATTTGCCAAGGGAAACTATGCTGCATTTGCCAGCCCGTTTCATGTCGAGTTACAAATTAGATTTCCTGGCGCTATCTCCGGCAGAGGAAACCCGATCGCTGCGATCAGGGATGGCACGTCTAATACGCTGATGCTGGCGGAGGTTCGCACGCGCGAGCATGAGCAAGACCAACGCGGTGCGTGGGCACTTCCTTGGAATGCATCAACTTTGCTGGCGTTCGACATGCACCACGCCGGCGGACCTGGCTTCAGAGCAAGTCCGGGCAGTTTGGGATTGACCCAGCGCCCCAATTCGGGAACCGCTGAAACTAACGGGGACAACCTTACCTCAGGCGCGATGGACGTGATATATGGCTGTCCCGATTTCAATCTGGCGCAACTCGAAAAAATGCCATGTGGAGACTACGAAAGGTATGACTGGCTCTCTGCCGCACCGCGCAGCTTGCACCCCGGTGGGGTGAATGTGGTAAATGCTGACGGTTCAACTAGTTTTTATCGCAACGATGTCGACGAATATACCATGGCTTATGCGATCAGTATCGATGACGGCAATGTGGTCAATAGCGAGCATTGAGTTCGATTAAAGCTATCAATTTGAATGTGAGATTTTGCGATGTTTAAACAATCCATTTCTTTGGTTGCCACCACTCTCGGTTTGTTACTTCTCGCCCTTTCATTCACATGGCCAAGCCTGATCGACAAGAACAGCATTTGGTCCAGCGAGCAGGAACTCAGCCGAGGTGACGCACTTGCCGAACTTCACCGGCAAAGCAACCACGCTTCCAGCGAACTCGCTTTGCAGCAGGCCAGAGAAAGAGTTGGTCGCTCGAATGTGGCGCTAAAACAGGCGCTTGATCGGCACGAGTGGACAATCCAACTACTGAAATGGTCGGGCATCTCGCTGGTGTGCGCTGGTGCGATTTTCCTGCTTGCGACGCGAGACACGATTGCATAGCTTTGGTCGGGAAATTGGATCATGTCGCAAAAAAACTAATGAGTGATTAAAGAGAAACTTTACTTATACTCATTAAGCAGTGGTTGCAACTGCTCAAACAACGCTAACGTGGCGGTGCAGCAGAATTGAGGATGGTTTAAATCGAGAGTCTGCTCGTCAAACGATCCCAATGTCGCGCCGGCTTCGGTTGCGATTAGCCATCCGGCCGCAATATCCCAAGTCTTCAAATTCGTGGCCCAATAACCATCAATTTTCCCCGACGCCAACAAACAGAAATTGAGCGCCGCCGATCCCAGACGGCGGACCGTGTGAGCTTGTTCGAGGACGTTTAAAAGTCGCAGCGTCTGTGGATCGGTGCGAGGAAGCTGACTGTTCATACTGAAGACGAGTAGCGCGGCATCTATTTTCGTGCAAGTACTGACCCGCATCGGCACATCGTTCAACGTCGCACCGTGACCAATGATGGCAGCGAACATTTCGTCGGTCAGCGGATCGTAAACGCAGCCAACAATTAGTATATCTTGAAAACGCAGCCCGATGGAAACAGCGAATCCCGGTAGCTGATGCACAAAATTAGTCGTGCCATCCAGCGGATCAACGATCCAACAGAAATCGGAAACTTTGCTTCTGTCAACTGCTTTCGACTCTAGGCCTTCGTCTTCTTCTCCGAGGAATCGATGTTGTGGATAATGAGACAGCAAATACTCACGGATGACTTGTTGCGATTCGAAGTCGGCAGCGGTGACCAGATCGCCCGGCCCTTTCGCCCACGTTTTTGCTTTGCCTAACATCGCTCGTAGAACTTCGCCGCCCATTCTGGCAGCGACCCCCGCGTGGGCGTGGAACTGAGCTAACTCTTCGGCAGAAATCGGCAATGAATGGGGAGTTGTTGATAATGCGTCGTACATTTTTTGATGTCGTCTTGAAACGCGGAGTGGCGGAGGTGCGGAGTATCGCGGAGATTTTGAAATAAACGCCTTTGTGGGTTTTGTTTATTTTTATGGCCAGACATTGGGTGAACCCAAACTGTCAACAGAAAACTCGATGAGTGACCACTTACGGAAATTGTAATGGCTCATCGAGCGATTGGCACGGGTAGGATTAAGAGCCGGAGAAAAGTATGCTAGTTGGGTTGATGAACTAGGAGTTCACAATTTCGAACACAAGAAACTGACAAATCTTAAAGCGCTGAAACAATCGAGGACACGATGGGCCAGAAAAATTATGGTGCTTGGAAATTGGAACGAACGACGGCGAGGTTGAACTGGAACGACCACGCAGTCGTCGTTGACGTCGGGCATCCCAATCGAGGATTCTCACTGCTTAAAGATGACGAATCGGTGTGGGGAGATTTGCTGCAAGTCGCACAGATTTCCGTTGCCCGCAACGAGACGCTCGATCCTTACTCGCGGGGAACTGATTTAATCTTGCGATATCCTTCATCGGAAAAACGCCGTGTCGGTGCGGAGCTTTATTGGCGTTGGGCAGAATGCGAATCAACTTCCGAAGTGGATGAAAACGAAGCGGAAGAAGCCGATGACGATATCGACGCAACCACCATTGGTACCATCGAACTGATCTATTCGCTGGAGACGGAGTTTCTCGATACGGAACCTGATCCAGAAGTCGTCTCGCAAGTTCAAGGGAGTTCGATTCGCCAATTTGGCATCGCTGCCAACGGAAGCCTTCAAGAACTACCGACGGACGAAACGGAACGGGCGATCGCGCTGTTGGTCGAACAAGACGGTCGTCAATTATTGCTTGCAGCGATTCCGAGTGATGTAAAGTCATGGGAAGTTTCTCCCGTCACCTCATCGGCTGCGGCGACTTCCGCTCAATCGCCCAACCTCCACATCACGTGCTATCTCAATTCAGATTTTTTGGAGAAGGGCGTGATCCGTCGGTTGCGACTGTTCGCGGCATTTGGCGATTGCGATTGCGAGCAACGGCTGCTTGCCGCTGCAACTCGTTTTATGGAATCTGAGATTCCATTGACAGCTTAGTATTTGTGCTGAAGTAACATGCGACGGTTGAGATGGAAGCACGATAGACATTCTTGTCCGCTCACCCGTGCAATATTTAGCCACGAAACGCACGAATTGACACGAACAAAGACTCGATGCAATTCGTGAAGATTAGTGAGATTCGTGGCAGACGGTTGAGGTAGATGATGAAACAACGTTGGAAAATCTTTTTCTCGGGCCATGTGCAAGGCGTCGGGTTTCGGTTTCAGACCCGCACCGTGGCACAGCGTTTCAATGTCTCAGGCTGGGTTGCGAATCTTGGTAACGGAGACGTGCAAGTTGTCGTCGAGGGCGAAGCGGACGAGCTACAGCGTTTTGTCGAAGGCATTCAAGTAGCGATGAGCGGTTACCTTCGAGGAACGGAGATCGAAAAGCAAGCTCCCACCGATGAGTTTGCCGGCTTTGAAATTCGACATTTGGGTTGAAGGGTGCTTTATGCAATCGAACCCTGATAGCATAATAGCCGTAACTGAAATCGCTTGTTGTCTTCCTATTTCTTTTCGCCCCGAATTTGTTTGAGTGCCATGTTATCGGACACGCTGCTGCTGGCTCAAAGTATCAAAATCACAAACTGGTTGACGCCGGTTTGGATCATGTCCGTCGGGATTTCGATAGGCTATTTGCTGGTTTTGCTGATGTTGGGAAAACTGACGCTGCTGCAGAGCGTTTCCGGCTTCAATCGCGTAGCGGAGCATAAAGGCAGTTGGATCGCCGCCGGTGGTTTGCTGTCGTTGATTTATGTGGCTTTGTTTTTAGGCTTTATCGCATGGCAAAACGGACGTCAATTGCCGCCGCTTGATGATTTGTATTTCCCGCTGGTTTTTATTGTGCCGACCTCGCTGCTGATGGGATTTGGCGCCTGGAAACTGATCTCCCGCCG
>JBGSKR010000210.1:0-4705 GCA_041741135.1 Mariniblastus sp. | reverse complement strand
CTCTCCCTAAATCTCGACCTGGCAAATGCAAGTTTGCCCGAAATTGAGATTTTGAGACGGTGGCTCTGGCGATTTTGTAATGCGACCAACGGACGGTTAAGTCAAACTGAACGAGGGTTGTGATGTCATTCGATGGACAGGGAACTGATAACGGCACTTTCGAATACGGGACCTTCACAGGCTCCTTTGATCCTCGCTGCTTTGCCGAAACTTGTTTGTTCGTTCCCCAGCTCGGCGTCTTCTCCGGCAGTCATGACGATGCGGAGCAAGCGGATCAACCCGATACGGACAACCTGCCCTTGCCCGCCGAAATGTTGACGCTGTTTGAACAAATAACCGGCTGGATCGTTGCAGTTGATGAAACGCCATCCGGCAGCAAGCCACAACGTCAATTCGAAGCTGAATCTTCCGCGTCCTCGGGTTCCGAAGCGGATGTCCAAACGGTTCTCCAAACCACTGGCCAATCCGCTCATCGGTCAGCCGCTCCAATCGAACTTGCCACGCGCGACATCTCCGCCAATTGGCCCGCCGGTCGTCCTACTGGTCATCGCGCGAAATGCGATCAGTTTCTTGGGTTACTTGGCAAACTGGTTTCTCAACTACACGTCGCGCAGGTCGAATTAACACGAGCCCAATCGTCACTCGCGGCGATTGATCCCACAACTTTTTCTGATGACGACAAAGCCATTTTGATCGACAGCTTTATTCCGCAATGGACTTCAGAAAGCAATGCAGATCGACGCAATGGAGATCGACGCAATGCAGATCAACGCAATGGAGATCAACGCAATGGAGATCAACGGATTGCCGAACGAAGAATCACAGTGAGCCGGCGTTCAAGCAGTCAGGCATCTTCACAAAGCGAAGAAGATTTTGTGCTGATTGACTTCAACGAATCGATCGACCTCGATATCTTGATCGAGTTAAACAAACTGAAAACGGAAATCGAATGACCGTTCGTTAGTGAACGATCGTGAACGATCGTCAAGTCTTCGACTTCGTGGACTTGACGAATCGTTTCCAGAGTTCATAATCTCGCAATTGACTGTAAACCGAATCGAAGTTTGATGTGGTTGAAGAAGAACTGCCTGCGGTAGTGGCGGAATTGGCAGACGCGCTAGGTTGAGGGCCTAGTGGGGGCAACCCCGTGGAGGTTCAAGTCCTCTCTATCGCATTTCTCGGTAAACTACGACAAATTACCGTCGAAACTGCTCCAGTTTACCTGCCGAACGTTCGGTAGCGCGACACGTTGTTAAGCATTCTCAAAATAGTACATACTATTTTGGGGCTAAAATCGGGAGCGAATTCGAATGCCTCGTCTTACCAATGCCCTGCCCAAGCTTATGAAACATCGGGCCTCTGGGCAGGCCGTCGTCCGTCTTGATCACAAAGACTTCTACTTGGGGCCGCATGGCTCTGCTGTCAGTAAACAGGAGTACCAACGGCTCGTTGGTGAGTAGCTTGCCAACGGACGCCGATTGCCACATCAATCGAGCGATAGTCCGCTGACAGTGGTGGAGATCACCAGTCGGTATCTGAAGTTCGCTGAGGGTTACTACGTCAAGAACGGCAAGCAAACCGGCGAAGTGACGAGCATCAAGGCGGCTCTGCGAATCCTCATACGGCTCTATGGCCGAACGCTCGCAAATGACTTCGGGCCTCTGTCGCTGAAGGCAGTCAGGGAGGCGATGATCGAAGCCGGCCATTCCCGCGGATACGTGAACAACAATATCAATCGGATTCGTCGCATGTTTCGTTGGGCGGTGTCTGAGGAATTGATTGCCGTCACGGTGTACCAATCGTTGGCGGCGTTGCCGGGGCTAAAGAAAGGAAAATCCGCAGCGGTGGAACATGATTCGATCATGCCAGTGGAGAACGAAGTTGCGCTGAACCGGTCAGAGGCCCAGTATCGAGTGTTGCAGCAGTCGTATAAGGCCGAGGGCCGAAGTCGGCGGTTGAAAAGCGTAAACAGAAAGGTTGTGACGATGAATCGACCGTGGGTGGCCCTGCGGCGGTGAACGGAATTGGCTCGGAAATTTTGTAACTGTCGGATTCTGCCCAAGGTTTGTTCATGCTGGAAGGAAACTGGTGGACAATAGGGAACACAAAGCTTAACCTAAACCCGAAAGACACTGGTCTACTCACCCGAAGGGCCGCATGACGCATTTAAAAATGGAAACCATATTGGCGGTCCTCGGTTGCGACCGCCGTTGTTCACCTCAGGCTACTGAATGGTCATCAATGCAGATACAGAGATTCGACACGATGTTTTGGGGGCAATCCGCTACGACAATGGACAGTCTCTAAAGGATGACGCTGATCATTACAGCGCGACATCGCCAATGTGGGTAGCGCGTCCTGGCGGATGGGACACTGGTCTCGAATTCTACTTGGCGTGTGGAAACAAGGATTTGCCATGCCAATTGTCGCTACAAAGAGCGGTTAGAATTTCTGCGGATCACAAAAAGATCGTAACAACCGCCTGTGAGATGACCAGTCAGGAATTAGACGTTGCGTGGTTTGATTGCACCGGATCGGTTGCGACCGTAGCGCTGTCCGACGCTCGGGATGGTTACATTCTTTGGATTGCCGTATTGGAAGCCCAGAACAACATCACCAAAATAACCGAAGGATCATGGTAAATTAAACGTAACGAATTTTCCCAGTACTCAGATTATGTGAATCGCTGTAACCGCTGGATCACATCTCTATAGCCCTTTGAGTCAAGTAGTCCGTACCGGTAGCGAGCTAAAAATCTTTTTTTCGCATTCGTTTTTCGACTCTGACCAACTGATTTTCCGTTGATGTGGATTCTCGGTTTGGCTTCAACTCCAGAGGTTAGCTTACGATTTCTTTCAGGCGAATTTCAACGCGCCGCGATCACCTTCCTTCTTTCGCAACGCGGGCTTTTGTTGGTACACTGCTTGGCAAATGAGAGTCGCTCGCTTCGTTCACGGCGGTGTCGTAAAAATCTTTCCGTTGGGCGGACGAGATGTTTGTTTCTGCAACCGCGACAACCGAACTCGACTTCGACGCTGTCGTTTGCGACTTGCGTCGCGTCAGTTCCTTCGCTTTATCTCGGAACCGATGTAGTTGAGCTTGATGCAGGAGAAAAGCAGCCATGCCCGATGACAATTTCCAAATCCGACAACTCGCCGACGAACTTCAGGCGCCTGAATCCGGCAAGCAGAGCATCGTGCTAACCGACGACGACAATACAAAAGTTGTGTTGTTCGCCTTTGCCGCTGGCGACGGTCTTAAAGAACATGTCGCCCCGCTGCCAGCCATCATTCAAATCGTCAATGGCGAAGCGGAACTGACTGTTGGCGAAGAGGCAGTGGCAGGAAAGCCGGGAACTTGGTTTCAGATGGCAGCCAAAACGCCCCACAGCATCAAGGCAACGACACCGTTGGTCATGCTGCTGACGTTGCTGAAATAGCACCCGGAAAAATTAATGGCAATTTATGAATTCACATGCAAAGAGATAAACCATGACTTCGAACAACACACCGACAATCTGCAAACCAAATGAAGGTCGCACCATTGCCGTCGTTGGGGACGTTTACCGTTTCATGGCGACGAGCGAAGATACGAACGGCAAGTATGCCATGTGGGAAGCGATTGTGCCTCCGGGCGGCGGACCACCCCCGCATGTCCATAGTCGAGAGGAAGAGAGCTTCTACATTCTCGAAGGCGAAATCACATTCCAGATTGGTGACGAACGTGTTGTCGCAATAGCAGGGACGTTCGCCAACATGCCGGTGGGCACGCCTCATTCGTTCAAGAACGAGAGCAATCAACCGGCGAAAATGATCATCTCAATTGCGCCCGCTGGACTGGAAGAAATGTTTTTCGAGTTCGGCGTTCCGCTGTCAGAAGGTTCAACTTCCGCATTGCCGCCGACAAAAGACGAGATCGAGAAGCTGATGGCAATCGCACCGAAGTATGGAATCGAAATCAGAGTCCCACACCATGACTAAGGATACATCGGACGTGATCAGACAATACGAAGATCAGGATTTGAACGATCTGTTGACGGCTTGGGCTGCGGCTTCAGAGATTGCTCACCCTTTTCTGTCAGAAGGGTTTCTCGCATCAGAACGAAAAAACATCCCCAACCTTTATCTCCCCAATGCCGAGACATGGGTATATGAAGCCAGTGGACAAGTCGTTGGTTTCATAGCCCTAATTGGCAATGAAGTAGGAGCCATCTTTGTCCATCCCGGCCATCAGAGAATGGGCGCTGGTCAGCGACTGATGGATAAAGCCAAAGGCCTTCGAGAAGAACTCGAAGTCGAGGTGTTTGTAAAGAACGCCATCGGACGTGCGTTCTACGCAAAACATGGGTTTGAACCCATCGAAGAGAAGGTTCACGACCAAACCGGCTTTGATCTCCTTCGACTTCGTTTTACTGGATCGGCTGGATGAAACATTTAGCCGCCATTCTCGGATCTTTGCTCCTTCTGGCCGTCGCAGCATTCTGCGTGTTCGGATTTCTGGCCACATTTGAGCCGACTGACAACGCCTTCGTCTTTCGAGTTGGTTACACGGTGATCGGCATTGGCTGCGTGGTCGGAACGGGAATCCTGTTCGTGAATGGTGCACGAAAGTGAAACGTTCTCACTGAGACTTCCGCAACCTTGCTGCAATCGTTGGACTGAAGAACAGAACCAAAAGGCCCAAAGGCATCAGGGCGTAGCCGCGA
>JBGSKR010000209.1:0-3769 GCA_041741135.1 Mariniblastus sp. | reverse complement strand
CCTCGCGGCGCCGACTTCGATTCAATGGCTTGAGCCGTCGTGGCAACATGACGATTTAAAACTCGTGCTCAACCGCCGGATGCGGACCCGCATGTCCGGTGGTGTGGGAGGGGTCCGCAGCAATGCGGCCCCTATCCCGATTGGCTTTGTTATTCGCCCGTTGACCACCAGTTCAGTAGCGACCTTGGCCAGAACGTGTGCGGCAGAGGCATTACGAAAAATGGCGCACCCGATGCGATGACAATTGGAAGTATTGGTTGGCATAAGACGCCATCAGGCAGGTGAGACCGGCGAAAAAGCGTCGTTGAGACAAAACACTCAGTTGAAGCAGACAAATGTTGCGGAACGCATCGCCCAACGACCCTTGTCGTCTCCGCATTAAGGTAGTCAGCCCATTGTTGCAGTTCAGTACTTAAGTTTTCTGCGGTTTTCAGCGCTGCCAGTCTGCTCGCGATCCGTTCGAGATCGCGTGGCACGCTCTTCGCGGAGTGACGAAAAAAAACCAATTCGCCGGGCCGATCGTAGGTGTACGAATCCCGCGACGGCGCAGGATCAAATAGTTCGATATTGGCTTGGATGATGTGTCCCCAAACCACAACACCCTTACGAAATAGATTGCGTAGGGTATTGTTTTGAACCAACTTGGCCAGCGGATCGCCAAAACGAAGTTTTGTAATCCATGGTGGGTCAACAAGTAAGAATCGTTCGGTGTCACGATCGAAAATCCGAGGAGGGTTACCGAATGATGATCGGCAATCCGCTAGCCATTGTTCCCACTGGAGTAGCGGAAAGCTATCGAAAGTCGTGTTGGCGGAATTACTGGGTGTCAGAGACATTGATCGTCAGGTCTTCCCGCAACATGTGATAGGTGTACGTTGGCCAGGCGTCCCAATTGCAGGTGATGGTCCCGTCGTTATTTACCGCGACGACCGTAACATTGTGCCAAGAACCCGCATAGAAAGCCTTGAGTTTCTGTCCCACGTTTACCAAGGTGCTGTCGAGAACCAGCGTTTGATTGCTTGGAATCGCTTTTGTAATCGGGTATCGCTTTACTGAGTAGGCGGGATTAGGTTCTGTCATTCCGGCAAATTTGAAACCCGACGAATCCTTGGCGTCAGAAGGTTTCAGTCCTGGCTCGGGCGTAGCGGCAATCTCGCTGGGCCGTGTGCTCGGTTGCCGATTTGCGGTTTCAGGTGGTCGCAATTTGTAGGCAGCTAGCGCGTCTTTGATTGTGTCGATTGACTGACGTTCGTTGTTCCCAGCCGCCGCCTTGATTACTCTGCCACCGTTCATCGTAAATACGAGATGGGTTTTTGACTTACCCACGGCGTTCATTTCGTCGCGTAACTCAACGGTAGAAACATTTGCAAACGGGACAACGACTTCTTTTCCACCAGTTTGCGAAAAAGTAGATGCCATTTCAACACGGTCAGGATGCACTGTCACGTGCAACTTGTTGGGAAAGACGAGAGATATAGCAGCCAGGAATAGGCCAACCATGCCCATCGCGAATCCGAACAGTGCCATGCCCAATCGTTGACCAGAAGACAGTTTGTCTTTGGCGGTGGCGGTCCGGTTCTTTGGTTTTCGATCTGGCAAGACGCTTCCGGCGACAGCAACGACCGCCAACACGATCAGGGCAATTCCAGCAATCGTTCGGATGGTTGCTCCAACAGCCGAAGTTTGAAAAACCTTCGCGTCACCCTCGGTGACCATTTCGGTGCATCCCGAAAGCAGTAGGATCGAGAAAGCAATCAAGACAAGTCGCATTAAAAGCATGCAGTGAGCCTCAGGTTGTGGATTCGGAGTTCGGAGGTCGGAATATGATTTGGGCAACGGGCGTAGGCATTTCAGTCGAATAACGTCTAAATTCACGGGGGACGCACGGCAAATTTACCATGCCAAAAACGCTAGCCCGCGTCCTCACGTGCAATTTTTTGTTATCCGGAGAGTGTCGTATTTAGGGTGGAATATTCATGTTGGCTTCGATATCGTATCCAGCCCGATTGGGCTTGAGCTCAAGTGTCCATCGACCGAACGGTTTGGGAGTGTCTTTAGCAGTTACTATAACTTTTGCAAAATCATCTATAGGTGCCGTTTGATCGACAGATTTTAGCATTAATAAGAAGATCGCAAGGGAGTCTTGTACATACTTCTCATTGTAGATTTCAACATCGACTGTAATGCTGTCGACCCTGCTAGCGTCCGGCCCCGAGAGTTGAAGATTGGTTTCATTAAAAGAGGTGGTATCTGCAACTGGAACCATGTTTGTACCACCTGATCCGTTGTATCGCCGAAAGATTGCAATATACCCATTTTCAGCTTTTGATTTGCGCCAGGGAATTTCAGCGAGGAATTTCTGGTTGTTTGCAATTTCCGTAAGGCGAATGGGCGAGTTTGTAACCGTGGCACGTTGTTCTTCCAAGATTTGATCTGCTAGAAATTTACGGTCCGCTTCTGAAAGAGATGAAACCGTAAGCTCGCGTTTGACAAATATTGTTACCGTTTCGCTGCCCGGCTTGTAGGAAACAACATATCCTTCAAATGGTCTGCCATCGGCCGTTGTGAAATTGCGAATCGCTGGCTCGCCTGCGATTGTCGACGCCACTGGAAGGAATGCTAGAGATGCGAAAAGAAATGTAATAACCTGCTTCATTTGGAATTGCCAATCTGTGCAAGGATAACGACCCGGTTCACCACGATCGCGAGGTTGTTTGGCCACTTCGAGAGCGCCGAATCGCGATCTGTGGTGCAACCGATTGTTCGTACGGGTTTAGTCATTTGTCGCGGCCCCACGTGGGACCGCCGATGCGTGAAGTGTACATGATTTCGGCAGACCTCACAAATCGGCAGGATTCGTCCGAGCAATCGATTCGTCCGAGCAATCAATGTGTCCGAGCAATTCAGTCAAAAGTCCGAGAATACATTTAGGCTGAATGCTGCCGATCATCGTTGCTTACGCCAGCAGTCGAAGCTCGGTTCGCGTCAAATGTCCGCACGTCAGTTCATGATGAGCACCGAGCGGCCAGCGAATTAAACGGACATTGGTGTCAGGCGTTGGACCGGACGAACGCCTAAAATCACCGGGCCGCGACGAGCGATTGTCCATTTTGAAAACGACCGGCTTCGCGGCTCCGGTGCATTTTTTTGTTCGGCGTTCCTTGGTTCTGCGTTCGGCACCCTACCGCAAACGCTCGAAGAACGTCACCAAGTTTCCGTCCGGATCGACGACCCCGAATTCGCGCGTTCCCCACGGCATGTCTTCGATCTGTCCCTTGGGGTGCAGGATGCCCATCGGCTGTACAGCCCGGTAGAGATCGTCCACACCTTCCACACCGATCCGGCAACTGTGGGTGCCGGCGATGAACGATTCGGCCCCGGAAACGACCGGACATGTCCCGTTGCGGGTGCGCCAGCTCTCGTCACTGGCGACCCAGAGGTGGATCTCTACGGCGTCCCGC
Organism: Mariniblastus sp.; assembly: GCA_041741135.1. GTDB lineage: Bacteria > Planctomycetota > Planctomycetia > Pirellulales > Pirellulaceae > Mariniblastus. The sequence continues at coordinate 308 of JBGSKR010000209.1, read as the reverse complement.
TGGAGCTTGGTGAAGCCCTCATCTCGAAAAGCAACAGTGAACCCAAGCTGGTCACGGTAGAACGCCGTGCTTCGTTCCTGATCGCTGGCAGGTAGTGCCGGTATCGCTTGCAACAGTTTCATGTCTCCACCAACTTTCCCTACGCTCCGGCTGTCCGCGCCTCCCGCCGAACGTTTAAGATCACCGGTTGGCCGAGGTGATGTTGTTTTGGTCGAGTGATCGGATCGGCCAATCCGGTGGATCGATTGGTTGCACTGTTGAGTCACTCGAGTTCACTCTTCATTCAGTGATCGCGCATGACTGTTCTT
>JBGSKR010000208.1:0-5491 GCA_041741135.1 Mariniblastus sp. | reverse complement strand
CCTTGGATCGGTGGAGAAAAATGGGGTCGCGCTGTGTTTAGCAATGACACCGAACAGTTGCTGGATTTGTTTCGCGTGATTCGTCGTGCTCAGGATAACGTGGGACACAAAGTCATTCAAAGCTACATCATCAGCATGACTCAAGGCCCGAGCAATCTGTTGGAAGTGCTGTTGTTTGCTCACGATGCTGGATTGGCGGGTCGTTTAGATATTGTGCCACTGTTTGAAACGGTCGACGACTTGCGGAACGCGCCACTGGTGATGACCGAGCTGTTCAAAAATTCCGTCTATCGCGAGCACCTCAGGCAGCGCGGCGATCAGCAGCAGATCATGATTGGCTACAGCGATAGCAACAAAGACGGCGGTTACCTGCAAGCGAACTGGAAACTGTTCACGGCTCAGCGAAATCTGGCGAAGGTTTTCGAGCAGTTTGGAATCAAGCTCACGCTGTTTCATGGTCGCGGTGGATCGCTTGGGCGCGGTGGTGGTCCGAGCAATCGCGCGATTTTGGCTCAGCCTACCGAATCCGTGCGAGGGCGAATTCGCATCACCGAACAAGGCGAAGTCATTAGTTCGCGTTACAGCGAGCCTGAAATCGCGCATCGTCATTTGCAACAATTGCTCCATGCCATGATTTGTTCAACCGGTTCAAGACCCGAATTCGATCAAATTGATGAGTGGTCGGCGGTGATGGACGAGGTGAGCGAACCGGCTTATCAGAAGTACCGTTCATTGGTCGAGCATCCGGATTTTTTGCAATACTTTCAAACGGCGTCGCCAATTGATCGAATCGGGCAGATGAACATTGGCTCGCGACCGACGCATCGCCGCGCGACCCAAACTCTGGACGATCTGCGAGCGATTCCGTGGGTGTTCGCGTGGACGCAATCGCGAGCCGATATCCCGAGTTGGTTCGGTGTTGGTTCCGGTTTCGAGCACTGGTTGGCGGCGGGAGACCGGGCGGGAGACCGCGAGCAGCGAACGAAAGTCTTGATCGAGATGTATCAACAATGGCCGTTCTTTCGAACTTTGCTCAACAACGTGCATTTGGGGATGGGCCGAGCTGATATGTCGATTGCCAAACTCTATGCGAAACTTGCCGGAGAGAAAGTTGGCTCGAACATTTATCAGCAGATCATCAACGAGTTTGAGCTCAGTCGTAAACTGTTGTTAGAAATTACGGGATGCAAGCAATTGCTCGATACCGAGCCTTGGTTGCAGCATTCAATTCGGGTTCGCAATCCTTACGTCGATCCCATGAACTTCATTCAAGTAGCATTATTGGAAAAAGTGCGCCATCAACCGGATCACGGACAATTCGATCAAATTCAGAAAGCCATCTTGCAATCGATCAACGGAATCGCCGCCGGATTACAAAACGTTGGTTAGTGAGCCAGCTATCGATTGCTCGATTTGGTGCTTGAGATAAACAATAGTTGTAACCGTTCATGGTTTCTGTAACGATTGTTCCGCCGTCGTGTAACACTCCGCGATTCTCTTTTTCTCCGCGTTTTAAAACGACATGATTTGAGCGTGTCATCGCAGGAACTTTGATAACGCGGAGGTGCGGAGGATCGCGGAGAAAAAGTTATGGGAAGAAGTAAAATGAAAAAGAATCATCACTTAACCCAATACAGCTACGACTCGCTCGCGACTTTGAGGTCGTGAACGGCAACCATTAATTTATCGCGGGTCTACGAACACGCTACCGAGTTGAAGCGGCTGTTAGCTCGCTTTCTTCGCAAGAGCAAACCACCCAGTGCCAGAAAGAAGAGGTTACAACTCGAAGGTTCTGGGATTGCCGAAATGCTGAGACGAACGTTGTCGAAATCGACTTCCAAATCAGCCAATGGAAACGATTCGTCGATCTGGTTCAAGCTGACCAATCGAAGTCCCAAAGCTTGTCCTAGCAAGTCGTGATGAGCGGCGGTCTGGAACTCCACATTGCTGGTGCCCCATTCTGCTTCTGGAATCGAGCCGGCGAGTGAGCTGTTGTCGGACGCGATCACCACGCCGCCTGCCAACAAATCGACTCGATATCCGGGAAAACCATCGAGATTAAAAAAGTCATTGTTGACCGCTGTGCCAGAGGCAATATTGCCAATTTCGACTTGTAACGTGTAACGTGAGTTGGCTTGCAACGTAGCAGCCAATGTTTGCTGCAAACCGTATTCGCCCAAATTACCGGAACCAAACGTGTTGAATAAAATCGCGACTCGATTGCCCGCAGGCACAGAATTAAAAAATGTCGGCGGCGAAGGTTGCAAGGTTCCAACCCAAAATTGTGGCCCGACACCGTTATTGACGATGATGTTGTTAGGATCATGGAACTGCCAGCCAACGGGTGCACCAAAGGTAAACTCATTAAACACAACGCTGCCCGCAACATCTTCGAAGCTTGAGTTTTGGATTACCACCAAATCAGCATCGGCCCGCACCGGCAGCGCAGTCCACAGCACGAAGATGCTCAAAATGATCCATGAAGCTGATGTTGGTTGTCGAAATCGTTTGTCCATGTTTTTCGTTCCAGTGATAATGGGTGTGCAAAAGTGTTGAAAGAACCTGTCTCATGGAATGGCTCGTCATCGCGATTGAAATGCGACACGGAATTGATAAACTTTTTTGAAGGAACGTGAAAAATGGCCAATCATCTAGAAAATTCGACTGCCAATTGGTCTTCGTGGTATCAGTCATTGCGCGAGGGCGGCAGTCGAGCGACTGAGAAATTGTGGCAAATGTATTTCCAGCGAATGGTCATGGTTTCGCGGCGAAAATTGCTCGGGTCACGGCGAGCGGTTGCGGACGAGGAAGACATCGCCCTCAGTGCCTTCAAAAGCTTTTGTTTAGGTTTTCAGCAGGGGAAGTTCCAACCCGATGGAAACCCCGAGAATTTGTGGCCGCTGCTGGTGACATTGACACTGAACAAGACCTTCGACCATTTGCGCCGAGAACAGCGTTTGAAACGCGGAGGTGCTGGGATGAAAAGCAAAGGCGATGATGATGGCCGATCCCGAGCGCCGATTGAGGATGCAAGGAAAGTTGACATCGACGCGGACGCCTACGTAAATCTGATTTCTCATGAACCGACACCAGAGATGCAAGTTGCTGCGGAGGAAGCGTTTGAGCAATTACTGCAAACTCTGGATGCAACCCAAGACGCTTCACTGCGAGAGATTTTGCTATTATCAATCGTGGGTAATAGTACTCAAGAAGTCGCGACCGAACTGGAATGCACGGTTCGCACCGTGCAGCGAAAATTACAGACCATTCGCGCCTTGTGGGAGCAATCAATCGCATGAACTTTTCCGAATCTCGAGATTCGACGCGAGCCGATTTGACTCCCGAAATGATGCTTGTCATCAATCGGCATTGCGACCGACGCGAAGCTCAGTGGCAAGTCGTGGTCAAATCTCATCAAACGAGCGGGGACTTCGACTCAGCGATTGCAGAGCCTGAAACGTTGGCGGTTTTTTTGACTTCGGTACCCGAGTCCGAGCAAGTCGCTACCGTTCCCGAGTTGATTTTGATCGATCTTTCTTATCGCGGTGATTTGAAATTGCCGATCACGGCCCAAATCTTTTCCGATGCGATACCATGGCTCGATAGGGTTTGGCTGGAAAAGAAGATTTCGGAGCTTCAGCAGAAAGACTTGCCAGTCGCGGCACCACGGGCTGCTGGCGAAGTTCTCGAAATTCAAGAGTTGGGCGACTACACAATCACGGGTACGCTGGGGCGTGGTGGGATGGGGCATGTTTATCGCGCCGTTCATAAAATCATGGGGCGCATGGTCGCCATCAAAACCATGCACGAGGCAAGCGCTCGCGACTTGCCCGCGCGACGGCGCTTTGAACGAGAGGTCAAAGTTTTAGCAAAGCTCTCTCATCCGAATATCGTCACCGCTTTTGATGCTCGTGAGCACGATCATGTCCTGTACTTGGTTACCGAGTTGGTCGAAGGAGAAGACCTGTCTCAGTTGGTTGCGCGGAATGGCCCGCTCAAGCCAAGAGATGCGATGTACTACGTTTGGCAAGCCGCGAAGGGATTGGCTTACGCGCATGAGCAAGGAATCATCCACCGCGATGTCAAACCGAGCAATTTGATTTTGGAAAAAAGTAAGTCCATCAAAGTCCTCGATTTGGGGCTGGCTCGATTGAGAAATGTGGACAACTCCGGTCAAGCAGATTGCTCCTTGACTGATTCGGGACACGTGCTCGGAACGGCTCGGTTCATGGCCCCGGAACAAGCTCGTTCGGCAGTCTCCGCCGACGAGCGCGCTGATATCTATAGTTTGGGATGTACCCTTTATTTTCTGCTGACGGGCCAACCGCCGTTTCGGGGTGAGAGCGCGATCGACACCATTCTGGCCCATTCGCAGCAACCGATTCCCGATCTTCCTCCCGAAATTGTGGGTCGAACGATCGCTCCTGAGTTACGCGATTTAGTAGCGTCGATGATGGCCAAGGCGCCTGCGAATCGACCGCAAGCGATGTCGGTAGTCGTCCAGAAGCTTGAGAACTTGGTTCGGCAAACGCAATCGAGCAGTCGCAACGCGGTTCGTTCTACAGAAGATGCAGCTCAATCAAGATTGTCGCTGGTTCCGCCAGTCGCGAAGGCAAATCGTCGCTCGCACGGATTCGCTCGACAGTCTTGGGGTTGGCGAGCAAGCTTGTTGGGGTTTGGTTTTGTGATTGCGTTCGCTGGATGGTGGTTCTGGCCAAGACTCAAGCCTACGAACATTGTCAATCGCAACGAGGGCGAGACATCGGCGGTTGCCACTTCGCCAAATGGTTTGCGTTTTGATGGGCGCGATGATTACTTGCAAGTCACGAACTTTCAACAGCCAACGAGGACGCCGTTCGTGATTCAGGTTCTGGCCTCGCCTGCTCAGCAGAACGGTCCGGCAAATCTGGTTTCGTGGACGGGTGAAGATTGGGCTGCGTTGTTCATCACTGCCGAAGGACAATGGGGACTCGGGTGGTTGCACGAGGGGCGTTCACAGTTGATTGTGGCGCGCGAACCGGTTCAGCTTGGCGAGCAATATCTGGTTGCCGGTCGGTGTGATGAAAACGAGCTACAGTTGTTTGTCGATGGTCAATTGGTGGTCACTGATCCGTTGGAATTCGAGTTGGAGCCAACGGAATTGGGGCTATACATCGGAGGCATGCCGTTAGAAGTCTTGCCACCGAATCATGGCAGCCGCTTTTTTCATGGCGTGATTCACGCGGTGCGAATTGATCAGGGAGCGCCAATCGCGGTAATCGCACAAAATGAGACAGAGCTACTTTCGTCATCGCAAGCGGCTCTCGTCTGTTTTCTGTTTGGCGAGGGAAACGGCGATTCGGTAGGCGACGAATCCCTCAATCAGTACATCGGTCAGATTTTCGGAGCAGAGTGGGTGAACGAGTGAATTCGGTGAGTTGAATGGGGTGCGGCAAGCCGTCACTTATCTATCTGAGTTAGATCGCTCGCTCTAAATTCAACGACGGGCGTT
>JBGSKR010000207.1:0-3992 GCA_041741135.1 Mariniblastus sp. | reverse complement strand
GTTGCAATCGGGTGGTGTTGGTTACGAACAAGTCGTCGCCGACCAATTGGATTCGGTCGCCGCAACGATCAGTTAGCATTTTCCAACCGTCCCAATCGTCTTCGCTGCAACCGTCTTCGATCGAGCAGATCGGATACTTGTCGGCCCAATCGGCGAGGAAATCGACCATCGCACTTGAGTCCAGCTCCTTGCCGTCGATTTTGTAGATGCCTTTTTTGGAATCGTAAAATTCAGTGGCGGCGACATCGAGAGCGATTTGGACTTGTTCGCCCGGTCGATAGCCGGCCTTTTCGATCGCGGTCATGATCAGGTCGAGTGCTTCGCGGTTGCTACCGAGATCGGGGGCGAATCCGCCTTCGTCTCCGACGGCTGTGTTCAGCCCTTTGTCTTGGAGGACTTTTTTCAGGTTATGAAAAATTTCGCAGCCGCAGCGCAGCGCGTCGCTGAAACAATCGAAGCCCAGCGGCATGACCATGAACTCTTGCACGTCGACCGAGTTGTCAGCGTGTTGGCCACCGTTGACGATGTTCATCATCGGAGCTGGCAGCAGCGTTGCTGAAACGCCGCCGAAGTATCGAAAGAGCGGTTCGTTGTTGAAGGCGGCGGCGGCTTTGGCGGTCGCCAGCGAAACTCCGAGGATCGCGTTGGCACCAAGTTTCGCTTTTGTGTCGGTGCCGTCTAGTTCGATCATGGTGCGATCAATCAAGCCTTGATCGGTGGCGGGCAATCCGATGACGGCATCCGAGATCGCTTCGTTGACGTTTTGGACGGCTTTCAGGACGCCCTTGCCCATGTAAACGGATTTGTCGCCATCGCGCATTTCCCAAGCTTCGTGGGCACCGGTGCTGGCTCCGGAGGGAACGGCGGCGGTTCCGAACGATCCATCCGCGAGAGTCACGTCGACTTCGACGGTTGGGTTGCCGCGGCTATCGAGAATCTGGCGGCCTTTGATGTTGACGATGGTATCCATAGTTGGGTGTTCCGTGTAAGGTTTTCTGTTGGGGTGGTCGGACAGGAATGTCCAACCTACGGGTTTGATTTGCGGAAAAATTTCTGTTGTATTGTGGCGAACGAGGGCGATTTTCAAAAGGGGGAGCGAAGTGTAACGCGAATGGGGAAGCGTTATTGAGGAATTGTTGACCACCCTGACCGCCACGGGGATTTTGATTTACAATGTAACGTACTTTGATCTTTTGTAACCGTTCACGGTGATTTTGAAAAATGTCGTTTATCGACATGGTTCGTAGCCGAAGTCGCGAGACTTCTTTTTTATCTGTTTGTCGAATTTCCGAACTCTCACGAGTCCGGCTACAATCCGTGAACGGTTACGATCATTTTATGAAATGGATAAGCGTTGTTTACCGGACTGGTTGAAGAAAAAGGCATTGTCCAATCGATCGAACGAGTTGGCAGCGGCTCGGTTCTCGTTATTCGAGCGAGCGTTGTTGATTTAGATACAAAAATTGGGGACAGCATTGCGATCAATGGTTGCTGTTTAACCGTCGTCAAGATCGAAGGCGACCGGTTGTCATTCGAAGCCGGTTCGGAAACGCTCAGTCGCACGAATTTGGGGCAATTGACCGCCGGATCGTTTGTGAATTTGGAGCGATCCTTGATGGTTGGGCAGCGGATGGGCGGGCATTATGTGTCTGGCCACATCGATGCGACGGCGACGGTGATCGAGAGAAACGACGACGGAGAGTGGGCCGAGTTTTGGTTTCAGGTTCCAGCATCGCTGACCAAACAGATGGCTTCCAAAGGTTCCGTCGCTGTCGATGGGATCAGTTTAACGTTGGTCAGTGTGGAAGAAGATCGATTCAGCGTGGCGTTAATTCCGCACACGTTATCGGTAACAACGCTTGGCGATCGTGGTGTTGGCGATACGGTTAACATTGAAACCGACTTGCTGGCGAAATATGTTCAACAACAATTGCCTCGGTGAACTCATAATCCGACTTTTCTCATCTCAATAACAACTTCACTCGACATCATGAAACAAAATCGCCAAACCGTTTCCTATCTCTCACGCCGCTTCGAAGAAGTCGGGCTGAATCCCAACAAACGGCACGGACAAAATTTCCTGATCGATTTGAATCTGATTCAACTGCTTGCTCGTTCTGCCAAGCTTGATGAGAACGACGTCGTGCTCGAGGTCGGTACGGGCATGGGTTCGCTGACCGGATTGTTGGCGGAAGATGCAGCGGCGGTGGTGACGGTCGAGATCGATCAGTATTTGCACCAAATGGCGCGAGAAGAACTCGAGCAGTACGATAATATCGAAATGCTGAAACAGGACGCACTGAAGAACAAGAACCACATTCACCCGAACGTCTACGCCGCGATTCGCCGCCATCTAAGTGCTGGTCCGGATCGTGTGTTCAAGGTTGCCGCGAACTTGCCTTACAACGTTGCGACACCAATTATTTCAAATCTGCTTCGCTCGGATTTACATCCGGCGACGATCACGGTCACCATTCAAAAAGAGCTTGCCGACCGGATGATGGCGTCTCCCGGTTCGAAGGACTATGGTGCGCTCAGCATTTGGGTGCAAAGTATTTGTGACGTGGAACTGGTTCGTGTGATGTCGCCCAAAGTTTTCTGGCCGCGTCCCAAAGTCGATTCGGCCATCATTCACATCGTTCATGATGACGAGCGTCGGCAGCAGGTTCCCGATCTGGATTTCTGGTTGAAGTTTGTACGCTCGATGTTTTTCCATCGCCGTAAATTCATGCGTAGTGTTGCCGTGGCGGCTTTTAAAGAAGAGTTGAGCAAACCACAGGTCGACGAAGTGCTTGAAAGCCAGAACTTTGGCCCGACCGCGAGAACGGAAGAGTTGACCATCGCACAAATGCTTGAATTGTGCGAGGGATTTCGTCAGAAAGTGTTGGCGACACAAGAAATTTCGTAACCACCCACGGTGATTTCTAAGAATGTGGTTTATCGAAGTGATTCGTAGCCGGAGTCGTGAGACGTCGGTTGTAATTTTTTGACGAAGCTCCGAACTCTCACGAGTTCGGCTACAATTTGAGTTCGTTTAAACTTTCAATTACCATCCAACCATAAACTTCAATCAAATTACTTTAGGAGTGAGCTATGTTGCAGAACTTTTTTCGATTCGTTTTCTTGTTGCAGTGTCTCGGATTACTAACGCCCATGAGTCTTCTCGCCCAAGAATTACAAACAGGTGAGCGAATCGTTTTTTTGGGTGATTCGATCACCCAAGCAGGCGGCCGTCCCGATGGCTATGTGACGCTGGTGAGAAATTCACTCGACGAAAAATTTGCTGACAAAAAAATCGAGGTCATCAACGCGGGTATCTCGGGTCACAAAGTTCCGGATTTGCTGAAGCGATTGGACAACGATGTCATCAGCAAGAAACCGACCGTTGTCGTAATCTATATTGGCATCAACGATGTTTGGCATTCCAAAAATGGCCGAGGCACACCGAAAGACGTTTTCCGAGATGGCTTGAAAGAATTGATTTCTCGCATCGAAGCTGCTAATTCTCGCGTGATTTTGTGTACACCGTCGGTGATCGGTGAAAAGACGGACGGCAGCAATGACCTCGATGAAATGTTGGCCGAGTACTCTCAAATCAGCCGCGACGTTGCCAAGGAAACGGATACACCGCTGCTTGATTTAAACGCTGCCTTTCATGCAGCTTTAAAAACGAAGAATCCGGAAAACAAACCCAAAGGCATTCTTACCGGCGATGGCGTACATTTGAACGTGGAAGGAAATCGGTTTGTGGCGGATTGTATGCTGGAAGCGTTGGGTGCTTCCTCGAAAGCGGAAGGGAAGCTGCGTCACATTGTGATGTTCAAGTATGCTGAAACGGCGACGCCGGAGCAGATTGCTGAAATCAATGCGGCTTTTGCGGCGCTTCCCTCGAAGATCGATGTGATCAAGGAATTTGAAATGGGAACGAACAACAGCCCTGAAGGAAAAGACAAAGGCTTCACGCATTGTTTTGTGTTAACGTTTGCCGACGC
>JBGSKR010000206.1:0-2971 GCA_041741135.1 Mariniblastus sp. | reverse complement strand
GGGCTCGATCTGATTGGCCCAGTGGAACCGCTAAGTGATCCCCAGGAAATTTTGCGGCAGAATCCTTCGAAATGGTATCTGACGGGATTCCTCGTTCCGACCGATGCCGGTGAAGACCAACGGGTTGATCCCGAAAGTGCGGACACGATGGATGTGATGGAAGATCGAGGTGCCGCCGACGATGCTGTGCCACCTGAAAGCCCGTCGGCGCGGCGGAGCTACATGCCGTCTTCGATGGGGCTTAGCTTTTTGGTCGCCAAAGACTGCGATCAATTGAAAGTCGCTGTCAGTTGGGGCGACTATCAGGTTCAAGCGGATGGGCCAGAAGAAGGTGCTGCGATCCTTTGGCATCGGTCGCCACGCAGCGAGACGATGGAAGTCTCAATTCCCACCGTCGATGCAAGGAAAGGAATCGCGAAAACCAAAGAAATCGAAGTGCCTAACAGCCCGAAACTTTTTCTCAGCATCGCTGTTCGCAACGTGCCGCCGGATATTCTGGCGGGAGGGATTCCAGCCGGCACGCGCAGTGTCAGTCTTTTTTTGGTCAACCGCCGAGTGCCTGCTGGTGACGAACGAGCCGATGAAGCGTTTGCGTTTCAAACCCATCTGCAAATCAATTCGAATATTCCGTTTATCGCGCGACCAAACTTGCACAGCCTGGAAAGCGACGAATGGGATGAACGTGTGGCCGATTTGCAGTACCGCGACGCACTCGAATACTCCGTCGGGCATAACGTTTCTACCCATGCGACTCACGATGAAACGAGCGATTGCCGTACGGTCGAAACGCGTTGGTTTCCTACCGCCGAAGTCGAACGCGTTGCTCCTGCCGACATCGACGGTGTTGAATTACGGATGGAAACACTCGCGTTTCTGCGGGACGCGGACGATGCAAAAGAAAAACTGGGCGCATTCGCGGGCCAATACCGAAAATGGATTGATCAACAATCGTCCGGTTTGGGTAACCTGCCTGCCAGCCGACGCGAAACCGTCGATCAGCTGATCACCAACGCTCGCATTGCAGCCGATCGAATTGAAGACGGCATCGGCTTGTTGGCGGTTGAGCAAAATCGCACCGCGTTTTGTCTCGCAAATAAAGCCATGGCCCGACAAGCGAAATTGCGGTTGAGTCGCCAGTGGGGAAAAGACCCCGCCGAAGTGGAACCGAATTGGCGACCTTTCCAGTTGGCATTCTTTTTGATGAACCTGCGCGGCATCGCTGCACCAACACACAACGATCACAAAACCGTTGACTTGCTGTTCTTCCCGACAGGCGGTGGTAAGACCGAAGCCTATCTCGGCTTGGCTGCGTTTTCGCTTGTCTTGCGACGGCTGAAGAATCCGGGAATCACTTCGGCGGGTTTGGCCGTGCTGATGCGATACACGTTGCGACTGCTGACATTGGATCAGCTCGGTCGTGCGGCGGCACTGGTTTGTGCGTTGGAACTCGAACGTCAAGAGAACGTTGAAAAACTGGGCGACTGGCCGTTTGAAATCGGACTGTGGGTTGGACGTGCGGCAACTCCCAACCACATGGGCCGCAAAGGCGATAGCGGCGGTGAATCGGCCCGCTCAAAAACCATTGCCTTCTGGAACAACGATTCCAAGCCATCACCAATTCCGCTGGAGGAATGCCCGTGGTGCGCTAAAAAGTTTGAGAGCAAATCATTCCGGTTAATACCCAATAGCGACGAACCACGCGAGCTGCGAATCAAGTGTTTGAACCGCCGTTGTGAATTCAGCAAGGAGGGTCAGACGCTCCCGATCTTGGCGGTTGATACTCAGATTTATCAGCGACTGCCATGCTTTCTGATTGCGACGGTCGATAAATTTGCCGCGATGCCGTGGACGGGAGAAGTCGGCAAACTATTTGGCAAAGTCCAACGCTACGACAAAAACGGTTTCTATGGCCCCTGCGAACCAACTGTCGGAAACCCGATCGAGGGCGGATCGTTGTTGCCGCCGGAGTTGATCATTCAAGACGAATTGCATTTGATTTCTGGGCCTTTAGGAACGATCGCGGGCTTATATGAAACGGCACTTGATCGGTTGTCTACCTATACACAAGGGGATGTTGAAATTCGTCCGAAGATCATCGCGTCCACTGCCACCGTTCGCCGCGCCGATTCGCAGATTCAGGCGTTGTTTAATCGACGGCAAGTCGATATCTTTCCGCCACCCGGCCCGAATCGTCGCGATTCTTTTTTCGCTCGAACACACAACGCCGACGAGAGCGCACCTCGGCTGTATCTCGGTGTTGCGGCTCAGGGGAAAAGCCCAAAGGTCGTAATGCTACGGGTGTATCTGGCCTTAATGGCGGCGGCTCAAAAACTTTATAAGGAAAACGGCGGTAATAAGAACACTGAAAATCCCGTCGATCCTTACATGACGCTACTCGGTTACTTCAACAGCTTACGAGAACTCGGAGGAGCGCGACGTTTGATCGAAGACGAAGTGTTGACGCAACTGGCCGGTCGTGGGGCACGCAAGCGGATAGGTGAAGAGCCTGGCTTGTTCGTCGATCGCAAGATTTCATTTGAACCGGTCGAACTAACCAGCCGTGTAAGTACCGACAAAGTTTCACTGGCCAAGCAACGGTTAAGCCTTCCGTTTTACGAAAAAGATCGTGTCGATGTGGCGATCGCTACCAACATGATTTCGGTGGGGCTGGATATCACTCGACTAGGATTGATGGTTGTCTTTGGCCAGCCCAAAACCAGTTCGGAGTACATTCAATCAACAAGTCGTGTCGGTCGCGATCATCAAAAACCGGGCTTGGTCGTGACGCTGCTTAATGTGCATCGACCACGCGACCGTTCGCATTACGAACGATATGAAGCGTATCACAATTCGTTTTACCGAAATGTCGAAGCGACCAGCGTGACACCTTTCTCACCGCGTGCGCTCGATCGCGGGTTGGCAGGAACTTTGGTCGCGTTGGCTCGGCAACAGCATCCGCCGATGACTCCGG
>JBGSKR010000205.1:0-2314 GCA_041741135.1 Mariniblastus sp. | reverse complement strand
ACATTCAGTGCCAAATCCATAGGCGACGTCGCGATTGTTGAAGCCGGACCACACCTTCGCGTGTCACGTCCGTTTTGCGAACGACCAAACACTTTAGCGTCTTGATGCCTAGCAAATGTTTAAGTCCTTCATCGGAGATTTGTGTGCCTTCAAGATCCAGAACTTCACAGCGACTGATGTTCTCAATTTTTGGAAGTTGGTGATCGGTAACCGTTTGGTTACGCAGATCGATAATCGTGCGACCCTTGAGATTTGAATCGTAACCTTGCCATTTCAGCATCCGCGCCAGCACAAGTAAGCCGTACCAGAATGGCTTTTGAAACCATACCAACCTAGCATTGGGAGAACTAGCAAGTCGGTGCCCATTGACAGCCATCCAAGCGTACATTCCAGCGAACGACATAATCAATATCACCAACAAAATACCTGGGAAAAAACCCTGGAATGCGAACGACGCGATGCTCAGCCCAATAACGATGAATAACACAGAAAAATGCAACGCCCATTCAAGAAAGAAAAAAGGAATGGCTTCTCCAATCGTGCTGACAAACCACAACTGAAAACCGGCCAGCTCCATTTGCACATCGTCGAGTGAGGGCTTGGCGTGACTTGATTTTTTCTCTTTTGAGCCGCAGGACGAACAGCGCCCTGATTTGTCCATGATCGCACCGCATCGCTCACAATGAAGTCGATCAATACTCCGAGGAATTCGAGGAGGCGAATCCAAATAGCCGGAAGAAGCAGGCTCTTCACCGTATTTAGCCAGATCGGTACTGGCCAAATCAAGCGGTTCCGTCGACTGGTACTCGTCGATCCCTCGATCCGTAGTTCTGCTTTTCGAAGTTGTCGCTTTCGATGCGGATTGACTGCTCCGCCTCCGCTGGGGGGCAGGCGTACGTCGATTAATATTCGGCTCTCTCGCGGCACGCGTGACAACTGGGACTTCGACTGTTTGGCGACATTTCGCACAAGTTACCAGTTCGCCGATTAGCTCATCTGAAACAATAATTCCGTTTCCACAAACAACTCTCTTGTTGTTAGTGGTAGTGATGTTTCCACATTGGAATTCAATCATCATGTGTGCGGATGCCGGGAAGCGCTTGATAATTGGTAAGTTGATCAAGCCGCTGGGCGCGAATGGGCGAGTGGAAGTAGTATCGAGCTGTCCTTATTGTAAACAGGGCGTGAACAAATAACAGCATAAATAACAGCGTAAGTATCTATGGGGCTGGAGTTTCTTGCTCGACTAAGGTTGCTGGGACGACTTGAGCGGAAAACTTGACCTTGGTTTGCTCTTGGCCAGTCGCATCGGTGAACAGCGTGATCTCGTCTTCAATGGAGCCGGCCTCACTCGTATCAAGCGTATAGGTCAGAATGTGAACTGCTTTCTCCCCCTCAGACGGGCTGAAATGGATCCGGGGATTGTTAGCTTTGACTTGAACAACTTTAAAGGCGTTCGCACTCCGAACGATCCATTTTTTGGTAAGCGGCGTACCTTGATAAACTATACCCAGTTGAATGGGGGCGGCTTCGAGTACGGACTGAATTCGACCTCGCAGTGCGACCGACATGCCACTGGTTTTGGGGTCATTGGTAATGATTGACAGCGTGTCATTAAAGGTGCCTGGCGCTTGGGCAGGATTCATGCTGACGGTGAGATCATAATCGACGCGCCCCGCTTGAAGGTCGCGGCTAACTTCAATGATCTCAACCTGAATATTCGAGTTGGAAGATTTTGTGGATTCGATTTTCCAGTTCGGATTACCTGCATAGCTGACGCGAACTTTTTTCGTGACAGGAACGGAGGAAACCAAATGGTTGAATCCGATTTCGCCGGGACTAAAAACTACGTCCCGACGGATGCTGCCTTTAACTGAAAATTGCAACTCACCATACTCGACGAACTGGCCACCATTGCGGCTGCCAACTTTTTGGGTCGATACATTAAGGGTTGCGCCTTTGTCGCCGAAAAACGTTTTGGTATCAAAGACCGCTTTTAGTTGACCCGTCTCGCCCGGTTTGACGACTGGCGTGAGAATGAATGGTTTCGTGCAGCCGCAACTGGCTCGAACGCTATTAAGGTAAAGATCATCCCCAGTTGTATTGACGAATTCAAAAATATGTTCTTGAAGCGAGGCCGTCGCGACGACTCCAAAATCGTGAGTGTTGCGGTCTTTCACTAGCGATTGATACCACGGTATTTGTACCGTTCCATGCAGAGTCTGGCCGCTCGAGGAAGCCGCGTGGTGGGGAACGCCACTCTGATAGGGAACGCTTTGCTGAATTGGAATGCCGTGCTGATATACTTGGGCAA
>JBGSKR010000204.1:0-4942 GCA_041741135.1 Mariniblastus sp. | reverse complement strand
GTTTGATATACTAGATTGATGGATACACTTTATATCGACACATCAATTGTCAGCTATGCGACCGCTTGGCCGAGCAAAAACCTTCAGGTTGCAGCGATTCAAGAGCAAGCACGAGATTGGTGGAGAATTGAAAGACCGAAGTTTGAGCTAATCACCTCCCAATTGACGCTTAATGAAGCTGCCGACGGCGATGCAGTTGCTGCTTCCGAACGATTAAAATTATTGAACGGCTTGCCATTGATGACGGTAACCAGAGATGCCGAATTGCTTGCGAACAGAATTCTTGCAGGTCACATGATGCCTCAGAAAGCTGCTGCAGACGCATTGCATGTTGCTCTTGCGGCGTTGGCGAGGGTAGACTACCTACTGACTTTGAACTGCAAGCATATTGCTAATGCCCATGAAATGCCCCGAGTTTACCGCCTACTAGCCAGCGAAGGATTGGGCGGTTTATTGATTTGTACACCTGCTGAGTTTCTTGGAGGAACCTATCCATGAATGATCCCATTCTCGAAGATTTGCACGCGACTCGTGAACGACTTTTAGCGGAATCCGGCGGAACGCTGGCGGGTTTGGTTGCAAGACTTCAAAAAGAACAATCCGAATCTGGTCGAAAGACTTGGGAACCTAAACGAACCAAGGATTGCACCGAAGCCGAGGGTCGGTCGCAATCGGATGATAACCCTGTTCCTTCGCCTCGGTAATTTTAATCAATCAGCGTAGCCGAAACTGTTGTTAGGTTTCGATTTCTACGTTGCGCCCATTTTTCTATCGTTTCGACTGCATTAATGCCTCAATTCGTGAGATTTGAGGCAAAAACCGGTTTTCGATCAATAGTTGATGGATGGCTTCACCTCAAAAATTTGTACCGTTTCGACGTTTCAAATATCCTGACGCTAGATCGACAATCTCGGCGTGAATCGCATCAGGAGATTGCGAGGCATCGATCACTTCGACTTTCGTTGGCCAGCGATCGGCTTCCTTCAAAAAACCAGCACGCACTTTTTCAAAATACGCCGAACCTCGCGACTCCATGCGATCCAGATTGCTACCTAGCCGACGAATGGCCGTTTCAACATCAAGGTCGAGCACAAAAGTCACATTCGGCATTCGCCCTGCCGTCGCGATCCGATTCACGGTCCAGATATCATCCGGATTCAGATTGCCTGCGTGGCCTTGATAGACCACCGTCGAAAAAATGTAACGATCCAGTACCACGGTTTTACCGGCGGCTAGTGCCGGATTGATGATTTGCTGGACGAGCTGAGTGCGCGACGTCGTAAACATCATCATTTCGGTCAGCATATGGATCGGCGTGTCGGGATGAGATTGGTTTTCACGTAACAGCAACTCGCGCAACTGCTCACCTAATTCGGTGCTGCCGGGGTCTTTGCAAGTCACCACCTCGTGCCCCTGCGACTCGAGCCACTGGACGAAGCGAGTCATTTGGGTGGACTTGCCTGCCCCATCGATACCATCAAAAACAAAAAACATCGTTGCCTCATGAAAGCGATTCGAATCCAGCCCCATTGATCTTGAGCTGATTCGTGAACTGATACCTCAAAGCAGCGATTGTATTCGAATCGCGATTCTCAACCAGTTCCGGAACCAATCTGAATTTGTATCCGTTCGCCCGTTGAGCCAATTTTATTCCTCCATCCGGAGTCAAATATTCAGTTGCTTTCAACCATCGACTTTGCCTAACACCTGCCGAACCTATCTCAAAGACTCCGTGATTCTCCGCTCCTCTGCCACTCCGCGTGTCCAAACGACATGAAACGATGGCGAAGTTTCAGGCGGAAATTCGCGGTCTTTACTAAAGATTCTCGATGCGATGCGTGGCATCGATCAATTTGACTTCGTGGAAATGCACCAAACAGCCAACATTGAAATTCGTCTAATTTGGCTGCGAGAGCGTTTAGCGCGAACGATTTCGTCGAATCCTAAAAGATCCATTTATTCTATTTTAAGGTGATCATCGTGCGAGGTTTTTTAAACGCGGAGCAGCGGAGGTGCGGAGAATCGCGGAAAAAAAGTCATGGAAGGAATTAAAAGAATTCTCGTAGCTCAACCCATCACGGCTTCAAATAACCAACGACTTGCTTGCGACTTGGAAGCCATGAACGGTTACCTGAATCTCGAGGAACCAGCTTAAACGATCTGAAAACTTCACTCTTCACTCCACAGGGTCTGCTGTTTCGCAGATGGCGAGGCGGAGTCAGGTTGAGACATGTCCAGATCGTTCTTCTTGCTGAGCGAATGCTTTGGCCTCAAAATTGTCTCCGCACGAGTGGCGGATGGATGAGAGTTTGCCGGAATCTTGTTGTCGATAAAATCCACATTCACTAACTGCCCCAATTGGACAAACAACATCCGCGTCGAAATTTTATCAAGCGGCAATCGCAAGAACTTGGATGCCGCAGCCCGATACGCGGTCAATTGTGGGCGATAGTATTCGATACGTTTCTGAATCGCCGCCGACGGTACATCGTCGGTTTTGAAATCGATTACGTCTGCCGCGACGAGAGTGTCGCCTTCATAAACCAACACCAGTCGATCGATCACGCCTTGCAGCATTCCCGTATTGAGCGTGACCGCAAACGGACGTTCATTCAAGACTTCGACTCGATTGGCCTCAATCAAAATGGAATTGGCAGAAGGAACTTGCATCAAAAACATTTCCTGATACTTGTCTCGCGAAAGCAATTGGCGAATTTGCGGCTGATCGATCATCTTAAAAAAGTCATCGATGATCGCTGGAATATCATCACTCGATGGCGAAAGACGATTTAGCCGAATTTTCAATTGCTCGCGAGTCGGTGTGGCTTGATCAAGCCAACTAACCATTTCGAAACAAGCATGAATCATTTCACCGCGTTGCATCGCTTGTTCGGATTCCGTCGAGTGGAACAGATTCTGCAATCTAATCTTGCGACCGCCTTCGAGCGACGAAGGGCTGGTGCGAGGAACACTGCGACCCGAACGAGCCTCCAGCGAGATCGATCCAGTTTTCGGTTTTGCGGAATCGTCGAGGTAAAACGGCTTCAAGCGAAATGGGTCTGCATCGACCGTTGCAGGTTTTTTCTTTCCGCTCGTTTTCAATGCCGCCGCCTTTGGTTGAAACCAATATGCATCGCCATGCTCGTACAGAATGCCTTCCACCAGTTCGACGTCGGGACACAAGGTCGAAATCAATAGCGCGGCGGTGGATTTGTGATCTCGCTTGGTGCCATGAGGAACGATGGCATGAATCGCATGAGCCGCCCGCGTGAGGGCAACATACAGCACGCACATCGACTCTCGCACATTGCGACGCCGGTCGTCTTCCACCATCGTTTGAAACTCAGGCGTCAGCAGTTTTCGAATCTCGCCACCCGCATAGCGACTGGCAATCTTGATGGGAGCCGTTGGGCCGTCTCGACCAATGACCGCATCCGGAGTGCCACCCGCCCAACCCGTTTTGCTCGCAGGAAATGGCAAAACCACGGCGTCAAACTCCAGCCCTTTGGCTTTGTGGATCGTCATCACCCGCACCCGCGCCGCGCTTTGATCCGCCACCCTCACCTCCTCTCTAACGTAATCGACAAACTGTTTGGGTCGCAGTTGCCAATCGGAATTCTCCAGCGATGCGTTGTAGGCGACTCGTACCAACTGCTGCAACCGCACGAGTTCCCGAGGCGTACACTCTTTCATCAACATTCGTGCGAGATGTTCGACAGTCGGGCCATAGCCATCAATCACCCAGCTCTCCCGCAGTTCCGTGGCAGCAGTAACAGCCGCGTAGCCGTTCGCGATCCCATTTTCATCGGTCTCTGGTTCCAATCCCAACAAACT
Source organism: Mariniblastus sp. (assembly GCA_041741135.1). GTDB lineage: Bacteria > Planctomycetota > Planctomycetia > Pirellulales > Pirellulaceae > Mariniblastus. The sequence continues at coordinate 1,108 of JBGSKR010000204.1, read as the reverse complement.
CGCAAGCGGACTGTGAGACAAATGAAACCGAGCCAAACTGTCGCCGGGATGATCGGCGAGCACCAACGCCGACAACACCAACTCGACAGCCGCCGAATCGGTGACCGGGTTACCGCCTTCTTCACTCGCGGGAACTCCGGCCGCTTGTAGTTCGAAAATCAATTGACCGACTTCGCTGTTGGTACGAACGATGACGCCGATCGATTTATCTGGCGGCAGTTTGTTGGACAGCGATTCAATTCGCTCGACGGTTTTTCGTAGCACTTGATCGTTGGCCGACACCTCGTTTGCTTCTTCCTTAGAGCCTGATTTCTCCGTCGCCATCTCGATGGCAACATAGCCGGCAAGATCATCCCGCGCGGTCGAGTGTTCTGAAAACCATCCCGCCCATTCGGTCATTCCCTGTTTCACTAACGGATCGTCGCAATCGTAATCTCCCAGATTTAAGAAAACCGTGTTGACCAGATCGATGACTGGCTGAGCACTGCGAAAACTCTTCGTGAGAGTCTCAGCTTGATCGAGATGAGACAGTTCACCATCAACGAGATCAAAAATCTCCGCGACACCACCCCGCCATCCGTAGATCGCTTGCTTCAAATCGCCGACGCAGAAAAACGAACGATCCGATTCCGGCGTCGCGGTCACGCTGCGAGCGAACGGACGAATCACGTTCCACTGCGAGATCGCGGTGTCTTGAAACTCATCAAGCAGCAGATGCTGAATTTGCTGATCCAACCGAAACGCCAGTTGTCCGGCATCCCATTTTCCGACAAACGATTCCAGCCGCTGAGTGATATCGTCAAAGCGCAACGTGCCGCTGATATCTTTTAATTCTTCCAGCACCTTTCCGAACGCCATCAACAAATCGCGAGTCGAATGATTCTGGGCGATTAGCTGCTGTTCGACCTTTGAGGTGCAATGCGGACGAAGCGTTTCGTAAATCTCGATCACTTCATCGGGCAAATTAGCTCGTGAAAATTTCGGGTTTCCATCGAGAAAGTTCTGGAAAGATGTTGTCGACGCAAACGCAATCCAGTCTTGTGCAGCGGCGGCGGGTTTGATTGCTTTGTTCCAATGATCCGTCAAGCTTTTATTGGGCGGCACAAAT
>JBGSKR010000203.1:0-6115 GCA_041741135.1 Mariniblastus sp. | reverse complement strand
CCGAGAAAATTCACCAACATGGCTTGGGCCTTGTTCGTGAGTTCCCGTTCTCGGTTAAGTCGAAATTCTTCTTGTTGAGTCAATCGGCCAAGCGATTCGTCACTGGCGTAGACGTTGCCCGCCGTGTCGGAGATGGCCACTTGCTCCACTCGTAATCCGGGCACAGCGCCCGCCACCAAGGACGCGATGGCCGTCGATTGGGCTTCGCTAAATCGCGCGTTGGGAGCGATACTGAGAATCACGGAAGCCGTCGGTTGCACGCTGCTACGGAGAAAAGGCTGTTTGTCGGGGATGCTTAGATGGACGGTCGCCGATTCAATGGTGGCGAATTTCTGAATTGAGTTTGCAAGCTGACGTTCGAGGTTTCGACGAAAAACGTTTTGTTGATTGACGGGGTCCATCCATGGAGAAGCCGTTTCGAGAGTGGGATCGGAACTGCCGACACCGATGTTGCCCGCGAGCACTGTCGCTTTCTCGTAAGACCGTTTGTCGACCTGAATGATGGAACCCGCGCCTTTGATGTCGTACTTGATATCCGCTGAATCGAGTGCCGCTATCAGTTGGCTGGATTTGCTGTGGCTCAATCCACTGGCGAGAGTGACGTAGTATGGTTGGGAAGACCAGAAGCCGACACCCACGATCGCACCCACGCAGATCAACAGCAGCAAAATGATCCCGAAACGGGCCGCTGCCGTTGAATCTTTCCAGATCAGGATCGATTGATCGAGAAAGGATTTGAGGGTTTGCATGGGTTAGTTTTCAATAAATAGTTGGCAGGTATCAGTGGGCAGTGGCCAGGATTCAGTAATGCTGACGTTGGAAGCTTGCAGTCATGTTTAACAACTGCCCACTGCCAACTGACTACTCCCAACTCTCTAAAACTGCATTCGCATCAATTCGTTATACGAGTCGATAATGTGATTTCGAATTTCCATGAACAATTGAAATGACATGTCAGCGTTGGTCATGGCCAACACGACTTGTTGAACGTTATCATTTTTTCCGGTCGCAAAATCCTGAATCGCAGAATCAGCCGCGACTTGATCGCTGTTGGTTTGCTCGACAAAGTGGCTAACCAAATCAGCGAATCCGCCGGGGCTATTTGCTTTTCCCGCGCCGCCACCCGGAGTCGTGAGGGGACTGCCGGAACCGATTTTGGTCGCGTCTTGAAGTTGACCAATTTGTCCGATAGCGGAACTGGCAGCGATCGGATTCACTATGCACCTCCTCGCAGCAGCATCAACGTTTGCTCAATCATTTGTTTGAAGCTGGTGAGCGCTTTCAGATTCGCTTCGTAGGAACGACTGGCAGTGATCAAGTCCACCATTTCGTTGGGTAGTTGAACATTGGGCATCGTTACCATACCGGTTTCAGGATCAGCGTCCGGGTGCCCTGGGTTGTGAATTTGTGGCAACTCCGACATGTCGGCTTGCTTGCCGAGGACGTTGACTCCGTGCAGACCACTGACGGAACCTCCCGAGCGACGGGCGTCATCGAGCGCAGCAGAAAACACGACCTGCTGGCGTCGGTACGGGCCGCCGTCAGCCGATTGAGTCGAGTTCGCGTTGGCGATGTTGTTAGCCACGACTTCCATCCGCAAACGTTCCGCAGACATGCCTGAGGCGCTGATGTCGGCTCCGGAAAACAGATTCATGGACATGGGCTTACTCGTTTCTAACCAGAAATGGCTTTTTTCATGATTTTGAGCTGGGAACCTAGTAGCTGAGTTAGCGTTTGGTGAGCAAGATCGTTTTTCTTCAAATTTGCCAGCTCGCGATCAAGGTCGACGTTGTTGCCATCGCTTCGGTAGGCAAGTCCTGGCGTGTTCTCCAACTGAAAACTCCGCAATAGATCTCCCTCGGTTTCTGGCGACGTTTCGACATGCTTCAAGAACTGTTCGAAGGACAACTGTTGAGCTTCGTAGTTTGGCGTATTGACGTTGGCCAGATTTTGGCTGATCGCGCGATGGTTCTGGTTGGCGAACTCGATCGCGTTACTGAGGAGCTGGTACTGTGAAGTCATTCCGTTCATTTAATCTGTATCGGTTACGCAGGCTGTGAGCTTTAGTCCGGCGATCAAGTCGAATGAGGTTGCTAGCAGTTAGCCGGCGGAATGGGGATTCCGTTGCGCATGATTAATTGGCTGAATCCTCGCGACTTCCGTGACCAAAGCTGGCTTTGGCACGGGCGGTGGCTGCACCAATGAGGCAATTTGTACGGACTGTGCGGGTCAGATAGTCTGTCGAGCTTTCTGAATTCGAGAAAAACTTCCCGCATGTTGCGAAATCAAAACTACATTTCGGCAGCCAAGGTTCTGAAAGCATGGGATCATTACCTGATCACCCACACGGTCAGACCTTAGTTAATTGATAACCCTTCAATCTTTCCAACGAAGAGTCGGCTCGTGGACATTGCAACAATTGTTGGCCTCATTTTGGGCTTTGGACTGATCCTCGTCTCGATCGCCATTGGCGGCAGTGGATTAGGAGTATTTATCGATACGCCATCGATGTTAATCGTCTTTGGGGGATCGATCGCCGCCCTGCTAATCAATTTTCCGCTCAGCTCATGTCTTTCGACGCTGTCGGTTATTAAAAAAGCGTTCTTGTTTAAACTGCCAGAAAGCCAACAGGTCATTCTGACTTTCAAAGAGTTGGCCACCGTTGTTCGCAAAGACGGTATGTTGGCCCTCGAACAAGAGCTCGAAAAAATTGACGACAGTTTCATGAAACGCGGACTTGAGATTGTCATCAGCGGTGCAACCGAAAGTCAAATTCGTGGCGTCCTAGAAACGGAACTGTCCGCAATCGAGGCTCGTCATGCCAGCGGAAAACAGCTCGTCGATTCGACCGGTGCTGCTGCTCCGGCGTTCGGAATGATTGGAACGCTCATCGGCTTGGTTCAAATGCTGCAGTCGCTTGACGATCCGAGCAAGATTGGTGGCGGTATGGCGGTGGCGTTGTTGACCACGTTGTATGGCGCCGTTATCGCGAACGTTGTCTGCCTGCCACTGGCTGGGAAATTGGAAACTCGTAGCAAAGAAGAAGTTCGAATCCGCGAGCTGATGATCACAGGCTTGGTTGGTTTAGCGGAAGGCCTTGCACCTCGAGCCATCGAAGACAATCTAGTTGCTTACCTGTCTCCCAAAACACGTCAACAAGTCCAACCGGCTTCGGCATAACTAACGATGTTAGCGGCAGGGCGCGAGCCCTCCGGTAACCTTAAATCAGAACCCGTCTCGGCCAAACCGGACGGCTCGCGCCATTCCGCTAAAATTTTTTGAACACTTGCTTAGTTGAAATTTAAGAGTCACCAATCGTAGTCACCCATGGCCAAGAAAATAAAATTTCCGATTCCCAAGGAAGACGTTCCGGCCTGGTTCATGACTTACTCGGACGTGATCACGCTGTTGATGACGTTCTTCATTTTGTTGCTCACCTTTTCGACTACGGAACCGGAACGCTTCGAAAAATGCCAGTCGTCTCCATCATCGACCGGCGGTGCGACAGGAACTGCTGGTAAACGCATTAAAGGGTTGATCAAGGACTCGATGATCTCCCGCGTGCGTCCATCATCAGCAAGAATTGCCATGCGGGGTGCCGAGATGCCTCCCATCATGCAAGACCCGGTAAGAGAGACTTTTGGTAAGGGTCTCGAATCACTTGATGCCAAAGACCGCAAGCATAACGAAATGACCTCTCATCATTTCGATGTGGATTTCAACCGCCTGTTTGATTCACAAGACAACCTGACGATCCAGGGTAAACAGATTTGCCGCACGCTGGCCGTTCAATTAAAAAACTTGCCATTTCAAGTTTCGTTTCAATTCACTGAGTCCGCTAATTCCCCTCGTGTGATCAAGATGATGGAGTTTCTGTTTCGCGAGGAAAAAACTCGTCCCGGACAAGTCGCTTTAAGCTACGTCAAAAAAGACGATTTACCGAACGACAAACTGCGAATCTTGATCGAGCGTTATGTGGGGAATGTTCAATGAGCCGCAAACAGAAACCACCACCGAAGAAACCTAGCAAGGCTTATCTCGTATCGTTTGGCGACACGATGACAGCCTTGCTGGCATTTTTCATCGTGCTCAATTCGTTCGCCAAAGATCAAACCGGCGCCAACATGCATATGGGAACGGGTTCGTATGTGCAGGCCATGAAGTCGATCGGATTTCCCGGTCGGTCACCAGGTGATCGCTCTGATCAAATGCTTAATAAGACAGACGCAGCTCCGATTTATGCCGTGGAATCAAAGAAAATAGAAGCCGACCGTGATCGCTTGGGCCCCGATGAAAGTAACGATCGCGGGCGAATTGTTGATCGACAATCAGACAACTTCCAACGTTTCCTCTCGGAAATGCAGTATCAGTTTCAAATCAGCGAGACGGCACCGACGCAATCCCAAATCGTATTCGATAGTTTTGAGAATCTGGGATCTACCACAGACACCATTTTGGGTAGTGGCGCGCTTCAGTTGGCCTCTGATTCAATCAGCCAACTTGGAAACGATTCCTTTGAACTGGAAGTCATCGTGTGGGCGACCATGCCTAGTCCGCTAGCCATTCAGAAAGCCATGGACAAGGCGCTGATGATCGAAGCAAAACTGGAGAAGTCGTTTATGTTTCGCGGTGACCAGCGCGCGCGGATTTCGGTTTCCGCGAAACCTTGGCTGTTCGTCGATGCCGCGCGTCCGCGGATGTCGTTTGTGCTGTCGCGGCTGGAACGATAGATTCTGTAAGCAATCTCAAACCGCATAATCCGAACAAGTCGTTACATCCAAACACTCGTTCGTTTTCCTGAAATTATCCAATCCGTTTGCCAATCGCTCGATAGATAGCAAGAGTGCGAAAGCATCAGGTAGATAATCATCCGTGCTCGCGATGGATAAGTCATGAAATACGATTTGGTAGTCATTGGTAGCGGCCCTTCGGGACAAAAGGGAGCTTTTGCGGCTGCGAAACTGGGAAAAAAGGTCGCGATTGTCGAGCAGAGCGCCAAAAACATCGGCGGCGTTTGCCTTCACAGCGGAACCGTACCTTCGAAAACCCTTCGTGAGGCCATCCTGCATCTGACCGGCTTCCGCCAACGGGGGACCTACAACGAACGGTTCCAAGCCAAACGGACGATCACGATGGACGACCTGAGAAAGAAGCTCAGTCGCGTGATCAAGAATGAGCTGGAGCTGATGCATGAACAACTCGACCGAAATGGCATCGATGTTTATCATGGCGTCGCCAGTTTCGTTGACTGCCATCACGTCGGTGTCGTTCACGATCAAGGCGAAACGATTCTGAGTTCCGATAAATTTCTCGTCGGCTGTGGCACCCGCCCGTCTCGGCCAAGTCATATTCCTTTCGACGGACAATCCGTTTTCGATAGCGACGAAATCCTGCACATTCATCGGATTCCCCGATCCATGATCGTGATTGGGGCCGGAGTGATCGGCATCGAATACGCGATCATGTTTGCGACCCTGGGTGTCGAGGTGACCGTCGTCGATGGAAGAACAAGCATACTTGATTTTTGCGACACCGAAATTGTGGACTATTTGTTGTTCAACTGTCGCATGTTGAACATGCGTTTCCGGTTGGGCGAAAACGTCGAGACCGTCATCCGCCGCAGCGATGGCCAAGTCGCAGTGAAATTGGAGAGCCAAAAACATCTCGTCGCAGAAACAGCTCTGTTCTCCGTCGGTCGCGAAGGCTGTGGAGACTTGTTGAACTTGGGCGCTGCAGGATTGGCCTGCAATGATCGAGGGCGACTGAACGTCGGCCCTAACTTCGAAACGAAAACTCCCAATATCTACGCGGTTGGCGATATCATCGGATTTCCATCTCTCGCCAGTTCCGCGATGGAGCAGGGTCGGCGAGCAGCGCTGCATGCGTTTGGTCAGCAAATCAAACCGCTTGGCGACATTCCTTATGGCTTGTTCACGATCCCGGAAATTTCCATGATCGGTCGCAACGAACAAGAGCTGACTGCAAAAAAAGTTCCTTACGAGGTTGGTCTGGCTCGCTACAGTGAAATCGCCCGTGGCCAAATCATCGGTGATGAAACAGGGCTCTTGAAAATTCTCTTTCACCGAGAAACCAAAGAAATTCTCGGTGTGCATTG
>JBGSKR010000202.1:0-2675 GCA_041741135.1 Mariniblastus sp. | reverse complement strand
GAAGTAAAACTTCACAAAGTGTTCTAGCAGCGAGAAGCGGAATATTGATTCCAAATCAAGCAGCCACTTATTACGGCGCCTATCGACTGCCGACCACCACGAGTATCTCTGACTGCTACGACGGAACTTCGAATACGCTCTTGGTGGGTGAAACCATTTTCGATACATCCATTTTCGAAGGTGTGTCGCGCGGCATGGATCACTGGTACATCGGATCACCCGATATCGACTTTGGACAGGATATTTCAGAATTTCTTGGCTCGACCGCAGTCGAGTTAAATTTGTATCATCGCCATTCGGATGCCGATTTGATGGCCAGAAGTGCCAGTGCTCGCACGACTCTCTTCAGCAACATGGCTTTCGGTTTTGCCAGTTGGCACGCCGGTGACGGAGTTACGTTCTCGTTGGCAGATGGTTCGACTCGGTTTATTGCCGCGACCGTTGATGCAAACACTTTGAGCAATTTAGGCAATCGAGCCGATGGTCAAGTCATTACCGAATTCTAAATTTTTTTAAGTTATCTGAAAAAGGTCGCTGTCAATGTATCGAACTTCGCTTTGGTTGCTGCTTCTCATGCTCGTGTTTGCAACTGGCTGCCCTGATCGATCGCACTTGCGCCCCGTTCCCGATTATGAAAACATGACAGACACAGGCGAAGCTCCAGTAAAGTAAGTATGAAGTACGATGGACATTCCTGTCCGTCGAAAGCACGAAAGAATGTACGATGGACATTCCTGTCCGTCGGAAGCAGGAGAAAGTTCTCGGACAAGAATGTCCAAGCTTCGGAAAATGCTCGGACAAGAATGTCCAAGCTACTCAATTGCTTCTAAAGTTTCGCAAACGCATCGAGAGCTCGTTGAATATCGGCATCACTCAGCGCCGCAGAAACTTGAACTCGCAAACGAGCCTCGCCTTTCGGTACCACTGGAAAACCAAATCCGATCACCATCACGCCCAATTCGAACAACCGTTTTGATTTTCGAATCGCTTCCGCCTCGTCGCCAATCATGATCGGAATAATTGCCGACGGCGAAGTAATGCAATCAAACCCCAGTCCAATGAGCCCGTTCCGAATCGCAGCGACATTGTGGTGAAGTCGGCTAACGATGGTCGGATCGTTTCTCAGCACATCGATTGCGGCATTGGCACTATAGGCGACCGTAGCCGGCAAAGCATTCGAAAACAGTGACGTTCGACCGCGCTGTTCCAAAACGGAAATCGCATTGTGCGACGCAGCAATGTAACCTCCTGCCGCTCCACCAAGTGCCTTTCCGAGCGTGCCCGTCAAAACATCGATTTGTCCGTGCAATCCGAAATGCTCAGGCGTGCCTCGCCCGCTATCTCCCAGCACGCCGACGCCGTGAGAATCGTCAACGACCAACATCGCGTTGTAGTTCCGGCAAAGAGCGACTAGCTCCGGAAGTTTGGCAACATCGCCTTCCATGCTGAAAACCCCATCGGTAACAACCCATGCGGTTGGATGTTGCTGCGTTTCTTGCAACAGCATCTCAAGCGCATCGAGGTCACTGTGACGGTAAACCTTCTTGGTCACTGATTTTGACATCAGCCGCTGACCGTCAATGATGCTGGCGTGATTCAGTTCATCCGATAGCACGGCGTCGTCTGGTCCAACCAACGTCGGGAACAGCGCCTCGTTAGCGTTCCAGCAGCTAACGTAGCTGAGCGCGGATTTCGTTCCAACAAAATCAGCGAGATTCGATTCGAGTTTCCGGTGACACCCCAACGTTCCGCAAATAAAACGTACCGAAGCGGTTCCGGCGCCGTAATCTTTTAGTCCCTGAATTCCTGCTGCGATGACATCCGGGTGATCGGCAAGCCCGAGGTAATTGTTGGCACACAAGACCAAGACTTCTCCGACGCCGTCGATCGTCACGACCGGTCGCATGGGTGAGGTGATATCGTAAAACGGTTTTAATTGACCGGATTCCGTCCACTCACCCAGTGACGAGGCGATTCGTTGCTCAAAATTTTGATTCGGCACGGCCTACTCATTCACATGGGTTTCAAGAAAGCGAGCCAAACGATGGAAATCACTCTTCGTGTCAATGTAACGCACGACCGTGACCAGTGTTTCTGGGTCAACCAATTTTTCAAACGGTTCGTAATGCAAATCGAACTGACCGGAAACACTGACCATCACGCCATTAAGTTTCTTCTCGGCGAGAGCACGAAAGGCACCGACGCCGAGTTGGCTACCGAGCATGGCGTCAAAGGCGTGGGGTTTAGCGCAACGCGATTCGTAACCGAGTTGAAGCCCTTTGACCAAACGCACTTTGCCTGTTTTTTCGCTGTACTTCTTCTGCACAGCTGCCGAGATAATCTTGTAAAGACTGACTTGTGAGATGTTGATGTGCCCATGGTCGTCACGCGACACGCCTTCGACGAAACTGAAAGGAAGGTACTCGGCAATGCCTTCAGCAATCACGATCACCCCATACTCTTTACCTTCAGCTTCACGCGCCACCATGGTTTTGACGATTCGTTCGCAAACGCGATCCATGTTCATGCACTTCCGCGTTTTCGTCTCGCCGGAAGCATTCGTAAATTCTTCATCGATCAAGAATCCAGCCATGACGTCTTCGACGCTGATGACCAAACTCGCCTCTCCCGCGATCGCCGCACCATACGACAACCAGCCTGCACTGCGGCCCATC
>JBGSKR010000201.1:0-4039 GCA_041741135.1 Mariniblastus sp. | reverse complement strand
AATCACGATGATTCTCGGATAATCAATCGTAACTTTTTCATAGAACGAGTTAGGCTTTCAAAGAGCACTGTGAAACGGTTTCTTCGATTTAAAAAGTTTAATCTTATGGTCGATTTCCTGTTTCTCGTCTTCGGGGGAAATTGCTTTCGCTTTCTCAGCGGATTTGACGGCTTCATCGAACTTGCCGGATTCGGCTTCCGCGACTGCAAGAGTTAAAATGTACGACCAGTCTTTCCATTCGCTTAACTCGTTTGCGGAGTTGGCAAGTTCAACAGCTTTTTTACCATCGCGATAAGACTGATCGACGCACGAGGCAAGGAACCAGGCATACGCATCCAGAGCTTCAGTCATTTTGGGCGCTAACTCGACCGCCTTCGCCAGATCGGCTTTAGCTTTCTCAAATTCGCCTTTGCCCATCCAAGCGACGCCACGATTGGCCAGCCCGACCGGCGATTCGTTCTGTAGCTCTAACGATCGGTTGTAGTCTGCGATGGCTTTGTCATATTCTTTTTCAGAAACATAGCAGACACCACGATTATTATAAGCCAGCGAAAGTTTCGGCGCGTAGCGGATGGCCGTGCTCAGATCATCGATTGCTTCACTAATATTTTTTTGTTTGTATTTAATCCAGCCACGAGCGTTTAATGCCATGGCGTTTTGGGGCTCCAGTTCCACTGCTCGATTTGCTGCCGCGAACGCATCGTCAAGTTTGACTGCGGACAGAGCAAGATTTGATAAACCCACGTAAGCGTCAGCGTTTCGTTTGTCCAACGTCAACGCGTGTTCGTAATCGGCTTTGGCACCCTCGTAGTCACGGCAATAAAGTTTGGCACTTCCGCGATTAACGAAATACCCGGACGCTTGATTGTTGATCGCGATCGCGGCGTCATAGGCTTCAATTGCTTTCTTGCAATCGCCCAGTGAATAATAGACGCGTCCCAAGTTGTAATGGGCATGAGGAAATTCCGGGTTCAGCTTGGCAGCATACATCAAATCCTTGAGTGCCAGAACATATTTCTGCTGAGCGTGAAGAATGCGCCCACGATTGTTCCAGGCAACGGCGTTTTTTGGATTGATTTTGAGCGAGTTGTTGAGATCCGAAAACGCCTTTTCGAATTCTTCGGTTTCGTAGTAAATCATTCCGCGATGCGCAAATGCGGCGAAATCTTTTGGATTGTCGGCAAGTCGTTTATCGAATCGCTGTTTTGCAGTATCGAGATTCATTACATTCCGCAGCGGCAGCCAACCTTTAACGCTTCGCAACGAACACCATTGCTCATTGATCGCAGTGATTTCACTGATATCTCCTTCATAAACTTGCCCGACAACTTTGGTGTGAATCTTGGTTTCGAAGTTGGCCGAGACGACGACACGGTCACCGATTTTTTGAGCGAAGGCCGGCTGGGCGGATGCTCCAAGAATGTTGACAGCAAAAACTAGCGAAACAAGGAGTGTGGAAGAGTTGAAGAAATTCGATTGCATAGTGGTTGACGGCTGCGATTGAAAAAAGGGATAGGCGAATCGAGGTCAGCGAATCTTGCTTGAATTCACATAAAACAGATGGAAGCCCAGGCAACGCGAGGGAACGATGTTCGGCTGATTCCCAGGCAAGTTTAAATGATTCGCGTGAACATTACCCTAAATTGTAATTACTCACTTCCCGATACAGAAGCGGCTAAAAACGACATCGAGAATGTCATCGGTATAGATCGCTCCTACCACGTAACCTAAATCGTCCAGAGCAGATCGAATTTCGGCCGCCACGATTTCCTCTCCTCGATTTTCGGAAACCGCAGTCAACGCCCGATTTACGGATTGAGCCGCATGCTGCAGACTATCCGCTACGCGAACGACCGTCGTCTGGACAATTTCTCCCAAAGTCGGGTCGACGGCCGCAAGTTTGCGGGCAATTACTTCCATCAAACCAGCGATACCGTTCGAATCGATCGCACTGGTTGTAACGAACTGCCATCCGGAAATCAGTTCTGCCACACGCTGCGGATTGAGAAAACGTGGGCAGCTCCGCAAATCTGATTTGGTGCGGACCACGATCGTTCTTTCGTCGAGCCGCTGTAATTGATCGGTCTCCCAGTTCGTTAGCAGTCGCGTGTCATCAATGCACAGCAACACCAGCGTCGCAGCGGATTCGGCTGAGCCGCGCATGTGTTGGGCTTGCTCAATAACATTTGCCTGTCGTGTTTCGGACGGCTGTTCATCTTGCGGGTGCCTTTCTGGTGGGTGCGTTTCGAGATCAGTACGAAGATCGGCTGGCACGATGCTTTCTAAACCGGCGGTATCCACTAACTCGATTTCCATTCCTGCGACATTCCACTGAGCAGAGACGGCATCGGTGGTGGTACCGGCAATATTGCTGACGATTGCTCTTTCATAGCCGAGTAGTGAATTGAACAATCGGCTTTTCCCGGCATTTGGCAAGCCGACCAAAACCACGCGGACTGATTTCGTCTCCGTATTTCTTGAATGGATCTGCGACGAAATTCGGTTCAGTGTTTGAGAAACTTCTTGCAGACGCAATTTCAGTTGTTCCGGTGAAATGAACTCAATGTCTTCTTCGACAAAATCGAGCCCCGCTTCCAATTCGGCTAACACAAACAGTAACTGCTCACGAGCGATCGAAAGTGGCCCCGACAATCCACCAGCGAGTTGCTGTAGCGCACCATCTAATTGTTGTCGTTCATCAGCGTCAATGATCGCAAGAACCGATTCGGCTTGAGTCAAATCCAATCGACCCGACAAAAAAGCGCGCAAAGTAAACTCGCCCGGTTGCGCCAAGCGAGCTCCAGCCTCGCAAAAAATCCCGATTGCCAAATTCAGACACGGCGGCGAACCAAACGTATGAAATTCGGCCGACGGCTGGCCGGTATAACTGCGACCGGTCGGCCAAAATATTAATTGCCCCGGCAACTCAACTGGTTCGCAGTTGCTCGAATCGTGAAAAGTTAATTTGCAATCGATGAGTGACGCGGTTCGAATCGAGCAAAAAAAACTGGGCTCAATGTTAGCGAATGCAGCTTGCAGAACGGACTCACAATGTTCACCGCTAATGCGGATGATTCCACGCAGTGAACCGCCAGCAGCGGACGCGATCGCGACGATCGTGTCTTGGATATCGAGCGCAGTCATGAACGTGTCGAGTTGGAAAAAAGTAAGTGACAGCGAAGTTATCTAACGATTATATCGAGCACTGGGCTAGGATAAAGTCGACGTGGAGGATTAAGATTGTGCTCGCACTTAAAAATTGATTTATCGACTCACAAGCCAGCCATGAACTCATCTGAAGCCCAACAAATCACCGAATCTGATTTTGAACTTTCTTTGTGGCAATCGATCGAGGGTGGCGATTTTTCTCATGTGCTGGAACTAATTGAAGCCTTGCCCATTGAGGAAAGGCCTCGATTGGTGGCGCGACTCGACCCCGAATTGCAGCAGCGACTGCTCGAGGGAATGGGCAGCAATGAGGCAGCGGACTTTCTGCACTTGCTGCCTGAAACGCAGGCGATTGAACTGCTGGAAGAAATTCAACCCGAAGCCGCCGCTCACATCTTGGAAGAGTTGCCCAAGGACGAACAAGCGGACTTTGTCGGTGAACTTGACGACAAAACGGCTCAGGCGATCTTGTCCGAAATGGACGATGCCAGTTCCGCCAGGTTGGTTCGGCAATTGGCTGACTACGATGACGATGAAGCCGGCGGCATTATGATCGCCGAGTTCCTTTCCTTCCAAGAGAACGAGACGGCGGATGGCGTGATTGACCATCTTCGCCAGAATGCCTCACGCTACAGCGACTTTGATGTTCAATACGCTTACGTCGTCGATCCCGACCAAAAACTGGTGGGTGTACTCCGGATGCGTGATTTGCTGTTGGTGCCTTCGAACACGCGGCTAAACCAATTGATGTTGAAAAACCCGATTTCGGTCGACGACCATTGCTCGTTGGTCGATTTGCATGAACTATTCGACGAGCATGTTTTTGTCGGAGTGCCGGTAGTCAATAGCGCAGGCGAATTGATGGGCGTCG
>JBGSKR010000200.1:0-4007 GCA_041741135.1 Mariniblastus sp. | reverse complement strand
TCCTGCCTGAAGAAACTGGAAAACCATTTTCCTGGATTCGAGTATGAGACTCGCTACGGTGAACGAGGCTGGGGCGGCGCGATTTCCCGCAACGATCTTGATCGCGGCCGTAACGGACGCGCAGGCAGTTTCTTCAGTCGACTCGAACTCACCGTGCGACCTCAAAACGAATTTAACGTCGTCAACATCACCGGCAAAGGCACGATCCGCGACAAAGAACTTTTCAACTGGAACCATTACGAAAGTATTGCCGACGCTGACCAGTCCGCTTTCGAGATCATGCTTGATAAATGGATTTTGGAATTTGCGGAACAATTCGCCGCTCGGTAGGGTAATAACGGTGGCGTAGGCTCAGCTTGCCACAAAATGATTGACGGTCCGCCGTCCGCCCTTCATCGTCCCAAACATGATCGCATACGAACCATGACTAAACTTTCCGATACGCCATCAAGCGAACCGCCTCGCCAACGTCTCACCCGTCGAATGATCATTTTTCCTTTGCTGGCAATCGGGTTTGCACTCGGTATCCTTGCCTATCAAAATTTTGGCCATCCGGAAGTCGACGCGGCGCCGAATTCAAAGCTTCCCGACATCTCACTTCAGAATAATTCAGGCGACAATGCTTCAAGCGATACCTCGCTGCCAGCGGGATGCATCACCGCAGGCTTGACTCAAGCCAGTTTTTCGGAAGCCGAGCACCCGCTCGATCCGCTTTTGAAAATCGCAGAAGATTCACTATTAGAAATTAATGCCAACGTCAAAGACTACACGGCGACGATGATCAGCCATGTTCTGGTTGGCGAAAAACTTCAACCCGAGAAACAACTGTTTTGCAAAATCAGACACGCTCATCAGAAAGAAGATGGCTCTCAAGCTTCATTCGCTGTGTACACCAAATTTTTGCATCCAACCGCCGCTGCGGGACAGGAAGCTATTTGGGTCGAGGGAAAAAATGACGGGAAACTGATCGCTCATCTAAGCGGGATGCTAAATGTAAAACGGTTTTATCTTGATCCCGATGGTGACCGAGCGATGGAAGGGAATCGGTATCCCATTCGTGACATCGGCGTACGCAATCTGGTGGTCAAAATGCTTGAGTTCGGACAGCGAGACCGACAACACGATGAATGCGACGTTCGACTGACCCGTGGTATTAAATTGGGTGACCGAACTTGCACGTTAATCACAGTCACTCACCCCGTGAAGCGTTCGCATTTTGATTTCCACATCGCGAAAATTTATATCGACGATGAGTGGAATATGCCGATCGGCTACGAGGGCTACCTCTGGCCTGAAGACTCGAAAACGCCAGCCGAAGAATCGAAGAAAAAGCCTGCAACGACAAGTGCCGATAAGAGTGATTCAGAGAAAAGGAGTGCAGCAGGGGATTCGGAATCAAAACAAACCGACGCAGCTCTTCCGCCGCTGCTCGAGAAATACTATTACACCGATCTCAAAACCAACGTTGGCTTAACCGATGCCGACTTCGATCCCGGCAACAAGGAATACAATTATCCGGCGTGGTAGCCGCGCAAATTATTTTCCCAGATGGCGTCATGCTCGGTGCTTTCACACACCGATATTCTCTCAACACCAGACGCAGTGACGACAATTAGCCACGGTAGTGGCGGTAGCAAATAGCCCATGGCGTGAGCCGTGGGAATTGGAAAACATTAAAAACAAAAAGCCCCGGTTAGGGGCGACAGCATTCTCGTTGGCGTTATGTCGTCCCCTCCAAAGCTTGCTGCGCTGATTGGTATCCGCTCCCAATGTTCAGACCATGGGTTAGTTGTGCCCGACCTCAAGCCAACAACTTCTTCACCGCCGCGCCGATATCTTCACATCGCATCAGCGACTCTCCAACCAAAATCGCCTCAATCCCCGCGTCGGCAATTTGTCGCACATCAGCGGACGTGGCGATACCGCTTTCGCTAACCATCATGATCTCCGCAGGCAGTTTTTGTTTGATGCCGATCGAGTGACCAAGATCGACCTCGAAGGTGTTTAAATCGCGATTGTTGACTCCGACCAATTTCGGCTGGCAGGCTAACACGGCGTTGATGTTCTTTTCGTCGTACAATTCGACTAACGCCGTCATTCCCAATTCTTCGATACACTGATGCAAATCAATCATTTGATTCGCGTCCAAACATTCGGCAATCAGCAGCACTGCGTCGGCTCCCGCAGCTCGAGCTTCGATAACTTGGTATTCATCAAGGATAAAATCCTTTCGCAATAGCGGCGTCGGAACGGCGGCGTGGATCTGTCGCAGAAAATCCAAATGGCCTTGAAAGAAATGCTCGTCGGTCAGCACGCTAATGCAAGCCGCTCCGCTGCTGGTGTAGATGCGGGCAATCGAGACGGGATCGAAATCCTCGCGAATCACGCCTTTCGAAGGACTGGCTTTTTTAACTTCGGCAATCAATCCGACTCGAGCGGCCGAAGTTTGTTGGGCATTCCGCAAAGCCCCGAGAAAATCCTTAGGCGGCGGAACCGTGGCGGTGAGTTCGCTCAACTCCGAGATCGAAACGGCATTCTTTCGAGCCGTGATTTCACCGACCTTAAACGCTACAATCTTGTCGAGAATCGTGCTCACGAGTTAGCTTTTCGAAAATATCTGTCAGAACTTGTTGGCGATAAGTGAAAATCCGTTTTAAATCCGGACGCACCAACAATCGATGAACGAGCGATCCGCCGCGCGGGTCATAATGCACGTTATCGCGGACATGCGTTTTTCCGTCAACCTCGTCAAGCAAATGTTCGTGATGCCAAAATTTGTACGGCCCTTTCGTCTGCCGATCCACAAACCGGAATGGCGGTTCCCACACGGAAATTTCCGATTGCCATTTTAGCGGAATTCCATGCAAGGACAGTCGATAATCGAGCAATAGTCCTTCTCTCATCTCAATGGGCGGAGGATTGAGAATCGCAAAATGCAACCAAGGCGGAGTGATGACTTCCAACTGCCTGGCGTCCGAGAAAAAGTCAAAAACCGTCTCAATCGGCAAATCCACCATCATCTCTGCATAAAGCCGATAACCGTTGTTAGAGTCTTTTTCAAAAGTCAGCATGATTCTCTGGCGGGGTGAGATCGGCGAATGCAAAGAAGAAATAATGGTACGTTTCAGAAACCGAAATTTTAGATCCAAATTAACCTGCTCGATTCAGCGTGTGGGCGTCCCGCCCGCAACCGCGAAAACAGCGCTCTTTCGCTGAGCGATAGGCAACTATCTCCAAGCACTACGCAATTTTGAGAAATTCTTTAAAATCGATTTCCCGGACACAATTTCATGTTGTGAGGTGAGTTGTCACTTTTTCGTTGATTGTTTTTGTCAGAATGAATGCCGTGAATACGTTTACTTTGGTACTGGGAACGGGCAACAAGAAAAAACAACGGGAGCTTGAATACTTGCTTCGCCCATATCCCGTCACACTGCTTAGCCTCGCCGATTTTCCAAGTGCAATCTCCGTGGAGGAAACGGGCACGACGTTTCAAGAGAATGCCACGCTGAAGGCGACCGAGCAGGCCAAGCACTTGAATCAATGGGTGCTGGGAGAAGATAGCGGCTTGTCGGTAGACGCGCTCGGCGGAGCACCCGGAGTTTATTCCGCCCGATTCTCGGGTGACAGTGCGACCGACGAAACGAACAACGCACTGCTGTTGGAGAAACTCAACGGTGTGCCGTTAGAAAAAAGAACAGCTTGGTATACCTGCCACATGACTCTTTCTGATCCGAAAGGCACGGTGCATATCGACTGCGAAGGAAGATGCTACGGGCGAATCTTGGAAAAGGAACATGGCTCAGCAGGTTTTGGCTATGACCCGATGTTCGAATTGCCCGAGTACCATCAAACTTTTGGGCAACTTGGTGACGCCGTAAAAGCCATGCTCAGCCATCGCGCTCGAGCCGCGAGAAAATTCATCCGCAAATTGTTGCCCTTGGTTGAGCGACATCAGACAAATTAAAAACCGGCGTTCGTTTCACCACCGGCGATCGTCGACAATG
>JBGSKR010000199.1:0-3890 GCA_041741135.1 Mariniblastus sp. | reverse complement strand
CCGACCGCATTAGGAGTGAATCCTTTCATGACCATTGGCGCACTTTCCGAGCGGATCGCTTCTCATATCGTTCAAAATCCGTCTCATCAACATTTGTTTGAGATGGGTTAAAGCCCAGCTAACGTCGGCTCAAGATTCGTTCCATGTCACCCTACCTTTTCCAAAATAGAAAAAACCAACGTCCAGTTTCGTCTTCCCTCGCTCTACCATTCATCAATCCTTCTTCGCCAGAGCAACCGAAGCATCGCTCAAAACTTGGTCGAATACTGGTTGAGCAGAACTGGAAGTCAGTATGCTTTGATTTCCTATGTCGTCGATGTACCACCGAATCTCCGAACACTGAAAACAAATAACGAAGTCATGACGCTTTCCACCGTAACGAACTCGAATTCCATGTCTCGGAATGAAGCACGCATCGACCGAGCCATTGTGTTCGGAAACGCTTGCTGACAGCGATTCAGTGAGTCGCTCGCGTTCGGCTTGGTTCGGAAACGTTGAACCAAGCTCAATGTAGCCGTGGAAGCCTTCAGCCTCTCGTTCAGTACTCTCGTTTGGCTCAAGCGATAGCAGTTCGAACTTGGTTCCCTTCTGCAAAACAGTCATTGCATCGGCTGGAATTGAGACATCAATATTTTCCGAATTGTCAGGCGAACAACCGATCACTGCCAAAAGAGATAGTGTCGCGAGTAAACGCATCGAACTTCTTTCAAATAGAGACTGATTCTTTAGAGATATCAACTTGCCTAAATATCTACCCCACTCGCTACCAAACGAAAATAACGGCTGATTGAATCGTCAGCGATTACATTTTCTTGTTGCCCATTTTTCCGACGAACCGGCGCAACATTTCATCGCCGATGACACCCAGCAAAATAACCAAACCGATAATCGAAAACTCTAGTTCGTTCGGAATCTTCAGCAACACGATCGATGCATACAAAGTTTGCATCAGAGCCGTGCCTACAACCACCCCGAGGATACTGCCTTCGCCGCCACGCAAGCTACATCCGCCCAGCACCGCCGCCGCAATCGCATACAACTCATAAAAATTACCAAAGCTCGACGGGGCCACCGAATTCGAATCGATGGCGAACATCATGCCTCCGATTCCCGCCAATGCGGCACACAAAATGTACGCCAACATGCTGACGCGCTTTGTGTTGATGCCCGAATAGCGAACGGCTTCCTCATTGCGACCAATCGCGAGCAAATAACGCCCCGAAACCGTCAGATTGAGAAACACCATCGCCAAAACTGTGAATGCGAAGAAGACAAAAAACGCATACGGAATTCCAAACGAATCCGCACCATCCGCTGATTGCCACAACACCCAATTCCCCCGCGAGAACTCACCCAGCGTCTCTTGATACTCAGCAAATCCCACGGTCTGGTCGTTGGTCAACCAACGTGACAATCCACGGTAAATCAATAGCCCGCAAAGCGTGACGACGAATGGTTGCAAGTTCAATTGTGTGATCAGCAAACCATGAATCAAACCGCACAGTGCTGCGATCCCCAGTACACTTAAGATCGCCATCGGAATCGACATCACTGGCGTGCGGCGAATCGGCACGGCGAAAAAATCGGTGGAAACCCCCGCAGCAGAATCGCTTAACGTAATCGTGCCGTTTGCATCAACGGAATCAATCTGTTTCTCGCGAGGTGAGGAATCACTGCTAACAAATTTGATTTTGTCATGATGCTTCAGACGAGGAAAATCGGAGTCCAGCGTAGCATTCTTTTCTGCAATTGCGGTGACCGAAAACGCTTTCGTGAGCGTGCCAATCGCATTCCCGTCTTCGGAAGCTTGATCGCGTTGGATTTTACCTTCCACCACCACGTCGGTTCGACCTGTCGTTTTTGATTCGGACATCGAAACAATTTTTAACAGCCCGTTATTGCGACGATCTCTGTGGTACCAGACTTGATCGCCCTCGCGCAGTTCAGCAGCAGAATCAATGGTGATGGTCTTCGTTTCAGCATGAACCGCAAAGACATCGCTCGTACCGACATCGACAAAATCGACATGCAGAAACAGTCCCAACAAACAGGCTGACAAACAGACCAGGGAACCAATCGAAAGGTCGATTCCACCGGAAACAATCACAAACGTTACACCGATGCCGAGGACGCCAAATAGAGCCGTCCGACGCATTAAGTTCTCGATGTTGTTGGTCCCCAAAAATCGCTCGGGCACATACGACGACAAAAACACCCACAGGATCAGCAATAGCAAAGTGATGCCAACGATCTTCAAGAGGCCGGTCAAGTTTTCTGTCATGATAAGCTGTCGTCAGTTGGAAAATTGGTTTAATTGATTGCCTGAGCCACGGTCTATCGACTAGCGACGGGGACAGTGCCCGTGGCGAGTTGCATGATGGCTTCTTCGCTAAACTCCGCCCGATCTAGTTCGCCCGTGATGCGGCCCTCGTGCATCACCAGCACTCGATCCGCGATGCCCATAATTTCTTCCAGTTCACTGGAAACGAACAAGATCGCCAGCGACCGCGCCGCCAACTGTTCGATCAAGCGATAAATTTCTTGTTTGGCTCCGACATCGATGCCGCGAGTTGGTTCATCGAGCAACAGCAATTTGGGATTCATCGCCAACCATTTTCCAATAACCACTTTTTGCTGGTTGCCACCGGATAAGAATTGAGCTAGCTGACGATCCGATGGCGTTTTGATTGCCAGTTTTTCGATCATTTCATTCGTGTCGCACTGTTGCTGTTTAAAGTTAGCGAATCCGATTCGCGAACTTGCATGACCCAATTTTGCTAACCCGATATTGTTGCGGATATTCAGATCGATCAGCAAGCCATGTTGTTTTCGATCTTCAGGCACCAAAGCTAAACCTCGCTCGACCGCTGAGACTGTCGATTGAATTTTTACCGCTCGACCTTCGATCTTGATTTCGCCTGACAGCGCCGGTCGTACTCCGAATAAAGCTTGTAACAATTCCGTGCGACCGCTGCCAACCAAACCTGCGATGCCCACAATTTCACCGCTACGCACCGACAGCGAATTTGAATGCTGGGGCCAATCGCGCGTCACTAAACGATTGACTTCCAAAACCGGCGGCCCGATTTCATGAGAAGTCCGCTGATAAAACCGCGCAATGTCGCGACCCACCATTTCAGAAACCATTCGCTGATGATTAATGGCTTCTCCCGCAAGCTCCGTCACGTATTCGCCATCGCGCAGCACAACGACCCGATTGGCGAGTCGTTTGACTTCCGCCAATCGATGCGAGATGTAAATAATACCGACACCTTGATCTCGCAGTATTTCAATGAGCGTGAATAACGACTCGGCTTCTTTTGCGGACAGGCTGGACGTGGGTTCGTCAAGAATCAGAATTTTGGCATCGGCGGCAAGCGCTTTGGCGATTTCCACCATCTGCTGTTTGCCAATCGTCAGTGAACCGACAATCGCTCTTGGCGAGACGTCAAGCCCAACGCGGTTTAAGAATTCTGCGGAACGACGATGGATCGTCCCAAAATCAATCAGACCGAATTTTTTGGGCTCGCGTCCAAGAAAAATATTTTGACCGATTGTGAGATTGCTGCACAGATTCAGTTCCTGATGAATGAGCAGCACACCCGCATCGAGCGCGTCGCGTGTGCTTTCAAATCGAGTTGGCCTGCCTTCGATCTCAATCGTGCCGGAGTCCGCGACCTGCACGCCGGCAAGAATTTTCATCAAAGTACTTTTGCCAGCTCCGTTTTCACCAATGACGGCTAGTACTTCACCGCGTTCGAGTTGCAAACTGACATCGGTCAGGGCACGAACGCCGGGAAATGACTTGACGAGGTG
Source organism: Mariniblastus sp. (assembly GCA_041741135.1). Classification (GTDB taxonomy): domain Bacteria; phylum Planctomycetota; class Planctomycetia; order Pirellulales; family Pirellulaceae; genus Mariniblastus. The sequence continues at coordinate 74 of JBGSKR010000199.1, read as the reverse complement.
ATTGGCGGAGAGCAGCATGGCTGGTGAAAAACGCTGGCCGTTTTATTGGCCAATCTTGTCTTTTAGATCGGCCC
>JBGSKR010000198.1:0-5029 GCA_041741135.1 Mariniblastus sp. | reverse complement strand
TTGTTCTTACACATTCCTGAAGACCTGCCGACTGCTATTCCGCATCGAGATGCTCAAGACCCTGGGCATCGTCATAGTCTCGAACTTGTCGCCGGTACGCTGATGGAACGCGTCTACGGCGAAGGTGAAATTCGCGTCAGCAGCCGGCACCACATGGCTCTCGACGAAATTGCTCCTGGCTTCCAAGTCACCGCTCGCTGCCCCGATGGCGTTGTCGAAGCGATCGAAAGCGAAATGCCTGACTGGATCGCGATCGGAACTCAGTTTCACCCAGAAAACGACGCCGCTTCGGCTCTCGACGTCCGAGTCTTCGAAGAGTTCCTCGACCTGATTCGCGAACCCGTCGCCGCATCGATGCTGCGAGTCGCGGCCTGAGAACTTTTGCCAAAGTCGCAACACTGCGGGCATCCCGTTACGCCGTTGCTAGCAATCCTCTGAATAACGCAACTCTTAAACTGGTTAGTACCGATACAAAGGTACTAACCATTTTTTTTTCTGTCGTCGCCCATCCCAACATGATCATTCCTGTCCCTGCCCTCTGGTCGCACCAGAAATTGGCCGATCCAAATGATCAAATTGATCGAGCAATTCAAAATCGCTCTCATCGATTGATCGCAGGAGTGGCGGTCAGCCAAGATTTTACCCGCGTCGCAGGTGCCCTCTTGATCACCGTGGGGCGTGGTAAGTACCTGCGTCGCCGACACATTTTTGAAGTCAGCATTGAAATCCCAGCCTCCATCTCGAACGGCTGTCGTGAGTTTTTTCGTCGCGAAGAACAATCGACGAGGGAGATGGTGCCACTGATGGCCGATCTGGCGGAACTTCAATCGGCGCTGATCGACAAACTGAAGCGACACGCTGGCAAGTACGTCGATCGCGTGATTGCCGTGGCTGTCACCGACCCCGGTGTGTGGATCACCGATTTTGATGGGAAAGAAAGTTATCGCAGTTTCTGCGATGCCGACAAACTGGCGGAACTGACTGGGTTAACGGTGATCGATGCGCTTCCGGCGCGAGACTTGCAAGTTGGCGGGCGTGGCCGACTGCTGGCGGCGATACCACTCTGGTTGCTGGCGGCCGATCGAAACCCCAAAATTGCCAAGACCTCGCGCGCCGTGTTGATGACGGGAGGAATGTCCGGTGACGATGGGGGCGGATTCTATCTGCCACCGTCGGACGGACTGGATGCTGACTTGCCTGAGATCAGACACATCGATTTGAGCGGGTGGGAATTTTGCAATCACTGGTCGCGGGCTATCGAAGCGAAAACCAATCGTAGTTATGGTGCTTGGTATGCCGAAGGGCGCGACGACGTTGAGTTGCGGCAGAGATTGCAACAGGCTCTACCGTTTTTTAAAATGGGCGATCGTCACGTATCAACAATATCGATTCAGCAGCCGGAAGTTTCAGCGAGCGTGGACCTAAACCCATCACTGATCTTTGACACGAAAATCAACAAACAACTCGCGGCGATTATTGACACCTGTGCTGCAAACTCGGGACAATCACTCGCCAATTTGGTCAAGACATTGACGGCGACAGTGGTCGATCATGCCGTCGAGCAGCTTGGTGTCGACCCCCATTCCGCCAAATCGGTACAGGAAATCTTGGTCGCCGTTCCTGCGTCCATGGAATCACCAGTGATCCACCGTTTGCAGGAACGATTTCAGGGTAAGGTTAACATCATTCAATCGGTAAACGGATTGGGAGTTTCCGAGTCCTGTCTGCCTGCGGCAATTTCCGCCATGTTGGGGTTGCTGCACATCGACCAATTGCCCGCCAATGTTCCATGGCTGACCGGAGCGAATAGCCAGCGAATTCTCGGTCGCCTCACTCCTGGTCGTCCCGGCAATTGGCGTCAACTGGTGCGAATGATGGCCGACTTCCAGCCGGCCGCTATGAAGCTAAAAGATGCCGTTTGAGCGCCGCAAAATTTTAGTCAAGAATTGCCGGATAGAATCAATTTTGCGAAGTGATCCATCAACAGCCCGACTCGCCAATTTTTAGGTTGCGAGCGGGCTAATTTGTCGGCAGCTTCAAGACTTACGTTTTGGGCAACGATAACGAATTCCGCTGATCGCTTACACAACCGAGAATAAATCGATCGCTTGATCAACCACATCGTCCTCGATCAACAGCACCGCCACATCACCGGGGTGCATTTTGTCATTTGCGCCAGGCACACGGACGTAATCGTGTTGAATCAATGCCACAATCACGCACCGCTCCGGCAACCCTAGTTCTGCCAAAGTTTTCGTGGTCACCGCCGCGCCTGCAAGTATTTCGATTTCGAGTACATTGATCAAACCACCGGGCATCTTGGACCGGGAAACCACGACGCCTTCATTCAAATACGACAGGATTTGACGAGCCATTACATCGCGCTCGCTGACGGCGACATCGATTCCCAGTCGACCGATCACGCCGGCGTAGTCCGGTCGTCCAATCACGGCGAGAACTTGTCCGGCTCCAAGATCGTTGGCCTTCACCCCCATCATCATGTTGTCTTCGTCGTCTCCGGTCGCCGCCACAAAGACATCGGCGGTTCCGACTCGCTGTTCGTCGAGATTTTCTCCGAGATTAGGTTGTAGATTGACAACTGACGTCGACTCGAGCAGACTAGCGAGGACTTGGCAACGCGCTGCATCCGCTTCCAGGATCGTAGTGCGAAACCCCTCGCGTTCGAGCGATCTTGCTAAATGCAAACCGGTTTCATTTCCACCGGCGATGACGACACGTCGATTGGTTGTATGGCTGCACTTGAACAAGGACTTCACAGCTTTAAGGTTTTCAGGACGACTAAAAACCGTCACACGATCACCGATCTGCAATTGGTCTTCCGCCGAAGCGATCCACATTTGGTTGCCGCGTTGAACGGTGCCCAGCCGAACATTAGAAGCGATACCCAATTCCGAGACCGGACTGCGTGTGACCTTACATTCCTGACCAACAACTAGTTCTTGTACCTCTAAACCGCGATGCGCGAATTGCTCGACGATGATCGAACCGGTATGACGAATGTTTCGGCCTAACTCCATTGCAGTCAGATGTTCAATCGACAGCAGGCGATCAATCCCAAAATGACGTTGATAATCAAATGTGCTGAGGTCTCGGAAAACTGGTGCATACACGCGAGCAATTGAGCGACGGGCACCCATCGATCTTGCTAGACTGGCCGCTACGATGTTGACTTCATCCCGACCGGTTACCGCGAGGCATACATCTGCCGAACTGATTCCAGCCTGAAAGAGGACGCTTGATTGTGACGCCGATCCCACAATTGCTCGAACATCGAGCTCCTCATTGATTGCGTGAACTTTATCGGCGTCCGTATCGACCACCGTCACGCTATAGTCTTTGCGACAAAGCAAATCGGCAACGGAAGTACCGACCCGCCCCGCCCCCAACACCACAATGTTCATCCGAATTTCCGGAAGCTAAATGAAGAAAAAGAATCGAACGCATCATAGCAAAAAACGGTTTCGAATCTCAGTAGCCAACTTGGTTGCACCTCGCTCCAGAGAAATTTTGCGCTCTTGCGACATGCTTCGTTCGTCGAGCGAAGCGGTACTACTCGACCTGACGCAATTGCAACGTGTCGATGACTTTTCCATGCGCAAGTGCATTGGTGATGACGACTAGCCAATTACCCGGCGAAGTCCAACCCTGAGTTTTTAAACAGCTCAACGCGTTGGCAATGGTCACATCGGGATCATCGGAAAAATCCATCAAGAAGGGTTCAACGCCCCATGGCAACATCAGTTGTCGAAAGATCGTTTCGACATCGGTGAAAGCGAAGATCGGAACACCGAACGCTCGCAACGCCGCCAAGCGATATCCCAAAAAGCCACTGCGAGTAAACACGACAATCCCCGATTGCTCTAAATCTTGAGCGAGTACGGCCGCCGAACGCAGCATTTTTGTCTTCGGTTCTTTTAAGTCCAGCTCAAAATTCAGTTGACCATTCACGGACGGTTCGATGCTGCGAATGATATTCTGCATGACCTCAACGGATTCAATCGGATACTTGCCAGTCGTGGTTTCTCCGGAAAGCATCACTGCATCGACCTGTTCTCGAACGGCATTGGAAACATCAGAAATTTCAGCTCGGGTGGGCATTGGCGAATCGATCATCGACTCAAGTAAATGAGTCGCGATGATGACGGGTTTTCCAGCTCGCCGACATTCTTTGACCAAGTCGGTCTGCACCAGCGGAAGTTTGTGATAATCGATCTCAATTCCGAGATCACCTCTCGCGACCATGATCGCATCGGCGGCGTCAACAATCGCTCGCATGTTTTGCACACCCGCTTGATCTTCGATCTTGGCGATGATCATGGCCTTGCAGTTGAGCTGTTTCAACTCCTTACGAAGTTGTGCGATATCGCTGGCTTGACGGACAAAAGACAAAGCGACAAAATCCAAACCGGCGGCCACTCCTGCAGCGAGATCATTGCGGTCTTTTTCTGTAAGCGCTGGCAAGTTGACTCGAATGCCAGGCAAATTAATGTGACGACGCGATCCGAGCACACCAGGTGTCAGCGCGACACATCGAATCCAGGTTTTGTCTTTTTCAATCACGCGCAGGCGGATCAAGCCACTATCAACTAACACGATTGCCCCGATTTCAACGTCCGCCGGCAACTCGTGATAATTGACCTCGATTCGAGTCATCGCTCCATCGCCTTCGTTTCCGACAGGATCACGTTTCGTATAAAACTCAAACGTGTCACCCATCTGAAATTCAAACGGCGTCTCCAATTCGCCAGTGCGGATTTCTGGGCCTTTGACGTCCATCATGATCGCGACATGTCGACCGATTGCGGTCGAGACTTCGCGAATGTGCCAGATAACATCGGCCACCCATTTGTGTGAGGCGTGGGCCATATTCAATCGCATCACGTCTACACCCGCGTGAATCAGTCGGGTTAATTGCTCTTTAGATTCGGTCGCTGGTCCAAGCGTGGCGATGACTTTGGTGTGCAGGTAACCTTGAGAGGTGTCTCCTCGTTGCCGAGGGCGGCTCATT
>JBGSKR010000197.1:0-3941 GCA_041741135.1 Mariniblastus sp. | reverse complement strand
GCGATGAACTGCACATGCCCGTCTTCGAACAAACCATTTTGGCCGCGACCCGAATGATTGGCACTGCGTCGTCCGGGCAGATTCTGGGATGGCATATCAGCAAGCAAGACGACATTGGTTCGGCCGAGGTTTCTCGGAGGGACGTAACCAGATTTGGTGGTGTATCCCATGGTGTAACCGTAATGTCCGCCCATGCTTCGCTGCAAGCCGACCAATTCGTCGCCACTCGCACCTTGCAACGTGGCAACGGTCGGGACGTGCATTGGTTTAGTAGTCCCATTCGTGGCCGCGAACCCAGCACAGTTGAGAACTGCGTCGTTGGTGATCAGGCCGGCGTCTTTCAAAATCGGGCCAAAACAACCACTTGCGGCCAGCGGGCCACTGTCGGGGATCTCAATGAAATTGCCGTCGTGAATATCACTGTATTGCAGAAAGGCTCCAGCGAGGTGCTGCAAATTGTTTTGGCAGGCCGCAACCCGCCCGTAATAGCGAGAGTAAGAAAGCGCGGGAAAGAGGATGCTGGAGATAATGGCCAAACAAGCCACGCCAGCAGCGAAATCGTTGAATGACCAAGTGGACGGCACGAAGCTCGTTCGCCGTTCCGAAAAAACACGACGCGAGCGAGTTGCAGGAAGACCGACTTGAGTGGGCGTGGGTCTTTGAGATGACTGTTCGAGATGAGTTTGATTTATGAGAGATTGATTGCTGGCTGATTCGACAATGGCTAATGGTCGGTGCCAATCTTCGTTGGCGGGGTTGCCAGTTGGTGGTGGGTCGAAGCGATTGCTGGCGACCATTTCGCAAGTTCGGCGCGCGAGTCCGGGGCGCGGACCGGCGGTGACTACATGATCGAGCGGCGTGAGTGATGATTTGATTTCAAGCAAGCGATCTTCGAGTGCGGGGTCAATCTCGAGATGCCGGTCGATGTCACGAGATTCGGCTGCGTCCAATGCGCCGAGCACGTAACCGAGGAGGTTTTCTTCGGAAGTTGATTTCACGATGTTTCAGTGGGAGTTTGTCAGCGACCGTTCCCGTCCGTGGGAGTGGTGGAGCTGAGGGTTTCGGATTTTCCTAAAGTGCTTTTTAAAGTGCTTTCAACTGGTTTTGGCAGAAGCTTCAAGCTTTCTGCGTTTCCAATCTACGTTTTCTCTTTTTGAATTTTTAACGAACGTCTTGAGTCGTGTTCCAGACTTCGGTTAGTTTGGCAATCGCCGCGTGCAAGCGGCTTTTGACGGTGACGACGGGAACATCCAAAATTTCGGCGGCTTCGCGGTACTTCATGCCTTGGTAGTAAACCAAGTGAATGATGGCGTTCATCGATTCGGGAATTTGGTCAAGCGTTTCTCGGACCAGTCGTTCGCGTTCGGCGGCAACGGCGGAATCGATCGGCGCGGCGTCTCCGCTTTCGAGCAAGTTCACCAAACGGCCGACGTCTTCGGAGTCTTGAAGTCGCGGTGTGTCGAGACTGATTTTGGTGTGTCGTCGATTGCGTCGTTTCGCATCGATCGCCGCGTTGGTGGCGATGGTGTACAACCAGGGGCGGAACCGGCGACCTTCTTCGAACAACTCGCATTTGAGATGCACGGTGAGGAAGGTGGCTTGAAAAACATCTTCAGCCATTTCCGCGTTTCCAAGGTACCGACGAAGGTAGCTGAACAATTCACGTTCGTACCGGTAGACTAATTGAGCGTACAGCTCGCGGTCGCCGGTTTCACGATATTCAAGCAGTAATTGTTCGTCGGTCACTGAATCGGATTTCGCTTCGATTTGGCGGTTGCTGTTGTAGTAAAGATCGTTAACTGTAGCTTCCATGACTAAATACGCATTTTACCGAAGACCGGTTCGGGATGAAACCTAAAAATTGGTTTTCCGTCGTTTCTTCGTTGGATGCGTCTCCTTGTAAGTGTTACCAATGGTAAATTGAAGGGTTTCAGTGACTCTCCGAGCCACCGTTTTTTAGGCCCACTGCCTTTCTGTAAGTGTTATCGTGGTGGCCTGTGTCACGTTTGGTCAAATTGACAGAAGAAAATCTTAAAATTAGATTACGTTGTGTTTTGATCTCTGCGGCAAGCGTTGATCGTGGTCGCTGACGTTGGTTTGTCAGTTGGTTGCCCCGTCTGTGCTGCTGGATAGTGAGCAGGAGGCTGCGACCCGCGTTCCGCTGTTTTTGGTTGGCCGACACTTTGTCGCTCAACTTCAGAGACCATTTTAGAAACGGCTTGTTGGAAATAGGTATTTGCAATCGACGTGCCGAAAAATTATTTGCGCGAAAAATTGTTTGTTGGACCGACGTATTGCCCGATAGGAAAGCTACTGTGAATCCCTCCGAAAGTCGTCAATTGAACGAGAATTCTTACCGTTGGGCGGCTCCAGGCGACATCAACGCTTTTTTTGGATTGATGCTGGATAACATCGCAGGGCTGGTGCTACTGGTCAGCTTGCTAGCGGGAGCTTTTGATTTCCCTGTAAATTTTGCACTCGCTTACATGGTTCCCGGAACCGCCATCGGAGTGATGGTTGGCGACCTGCTTTTTTTCTGGCTGGCCTTTGTTTATGCAAAGAAAACGGGCAAGACCGAAGTCACCGCGATGCCTCTCGGGTTAGACACGCCCAGCACGATCGGGATGGTGTTGTTGGTGCTTGGACCTGCTTACAAGGCTGGATTGGCTGACGGACTCGACGAGCATGCCGCCGCCATGCAGACCTGGCATATTGGAATGTGCGCGGTGCTCATTATGGGAATCGTGAAAGCCGCGTTATCGTTCGGATCGAACTGGATTCATCGGGCCTTTCCGCGGGCGGGGTTGCTGGGTTCGCTCGCAGGGATCGCGTTGATGCTGATCGCATTCACGCAGTTGCCGGAACTTGCTGCCAATCCGATTGTCGGTTTTGCTTCATTCGTGATCGTGCTGGCGACGCTGGTAGCCCGACAATCGCTGCCCTTCAAAATTCCGGGAGCGCTTGGCGCCGTGTTGGTCGGTTGCGCGATTTGGTATTTGCTGGTTGCCGCGCAAAGCGTGTTGGGGTCAGTCGGGTTTTCTGACTTTCACTTGGTTGAAGCATCGAGCGAACTGAAGGGTGACACGATTTGGTTTCCCCGCGAATGGTTGACCGCCTTGAATTTTAGTTGGTTGTCAGCGATGGATAAAACACTTCCCTATCTGGGTTACATTCTTCCGTTTGCGATTGTGACGGTGATTGGCGGAATCGACTGTGCCGAAAGCGCGGCGTCAGTTGGTGATGAATTCAAAACGACTCAGGTCATCGGTATCGAAGCGTTCGCCACGATCATCGCCGCAGTCTGCGGCGGTGTAATTCAGTCCACGCCTTACATTGGTCATCCTGCCTACAAGGCTATGGGCGGGCGGGCGGCCTACACGTTAGCAACCGCCCTATTTATTGGAGCCGCTGGATTAGTGGGATTCTTCAGTCTGTTTTTTGTGTTGGTTCCCAAAGCCGCCGTGCTACCGATTCTGATTTTTATCGGTATCGAAATTTCAGCTCAAAGCTTTCACGCCACACCGCGACGCCACTACGCAGCGCTCGCCGTCGCCTGTCTGCCGGCAATCGCCAAAATCGTCATGATCTATTTAGGGCGTTACGGAATGGTGCTGGATTACGGTCGTGTCGATGAAAAAACGGCCGCTGAATTGCAATCGTTGTGGCTGCATTTGAGCGTGTTGGCCGGCGGATTTATTTTGACTAGTTTGATCTGGGCGTCCGCAACGGCGAAGATAATTGATCGGCGATTCGTGGCGGCGGCCGTTTATTTGGCTGTCGGCGGAATCATGACGCTGTTTGGATTAATGCACTCGCCGTTTTTTGGCGACAAGATGTTTTGGCCGTGGCAGTTGTTTGCCGAATCCGTTTCGGAGGCGGAACGCAAAGTCGTGATTGAATTCGCGGCGGCGTATTTGGTGATGGCGATGCTGATGTTCGGT
>JBGSKR010000196.1:0-4770 GCA_041741135.1 Mariniblastus sp. | reverse complement strand
GGTACGGAAATTTTGTCGATTGAATCCGTGACGTCATCGAAGCCGCTTTATGCGTTTCTGACTTCGACCGACTACGGTCAGTTCTCGATTAACAAGCCGGTGGCTTTCGTTCAACTGCGACCGGGCGGAAGTAATTTCGAAGACGCCTTGGCAAAGTACCTTGCTGCTGATTCTGCCAACGATCCAACGGTTACTCCTGAGAATCCCACCGATCCAGTACCAATGCAGAAAGTTTCCGTCAACGTGATTGATGGTCGAGCGCTCGTTACTGAATCAACTTCTCCCAATCTTTGGCAGATCGACGGACTGACGGCAGCAATTTTAACGGCCGGTTCCGAAGCGGCGGTTTCGATCGAAGCAAAATGTCAAGTCACGCCGGGACAACTCGCTGAAAATGGTCAGCCACTGATGGGCGAGGGCGGCTCGCTCGAGTTGCGCTCGTTGCTCGACGCCGGAGCCGATACGCTACAAATGGGCACGCTCTCGGTCGCTCTCGCTAGTCGCAACTTTCCGTTGTCTTCCGCTGGCCCCCTGTTGCAACGCTTTATTGGGCCGACTCAATCTGATGGGCGACTGTCAGGTAGCATTCAATCAAGAATGGATCTCAATCAGGGAGCGATGGCGGTTCAATTCGACCAACTTCAAATGACCAATTTTGCGTTGGTCGCGCCTGAGCTACTGGGTTCGGATCAGTTGTCCGTGCGAAATTTGACCGCTGGCGGCTCGTTGCAGCTTTCACCGAAAACTATTTCGTCATCGAACTTCATTGTGCAAAGTGATTTTGGTCGCGTCACGGCCAATGGAGAATTCGACGTTCAGCAACTGAACCAATTGGCGTCGGGAAGCGCCGCGATTCCGACGGCTCCGCTGCAGATGGATGGCGAAATTGATCTGGCAGGATTGGTGCGGATGTTGCCCAACACTCTGACTCTGCATAAAGACCTCGAAATCGAATCCGGCACCGTCCGTTTCGTGGCTGGAACAAAAACCGAATCTGGTACGCAGCGATTGGTGATGAATCTTGACACGGCAAACTTGAAAGCGCGTCGCGGCAATACGCCGATCGTGTGGCAGAAGCCTTTGCGATTGGTCGGCACGCTGATTCAGTCCCCGACGGGAATGGCGATCGAAGATTTGTTGTGCGAGTCTGATTTCCTGTCGATTGCTGGTAGCGCGACTCAAGAGACGGGCGCGTTTCGCGCTCAAGGCGATCTGGCAGCACTGATGACGAAACTAGGCGAGTTCATTGATTTAACGGGAACGCGATTGGCGGGTCAATTGGACGGACAATTTGGCTGGCAAACGGCTTCCAATCCATCCGGCAACGCGGCAATCGGTCAGCCAATTCAGATCGGTGGCTCGTTCTTGATTCGCAATCCAATGATTCAGTTCCCTGACATGCCGGTTTGGCAACAAGCGGAACTGTCGCTCAAAATGAGCGCTGCTGGGCATTCGCTGGTCAATGCTACGACCAACCAGCAAGTTCTCAATTTGGAATCGGGCGGAGCGCAGTTGACCGTGGGCAATGAAGTCGCGACGGCCACACTAGCAACGCCATTGCAAAATGCCTTCACCGATCCGTGGAGTCTCAATTGCGAGCTAACGGGCGGACTCGATGGCTGGATACGTCATGTGCGAAACTTTGTGGACATCGGCGACATTAGCGGCATGGGAAAAATTAATCTGACTTGTTTGGCGGCACTGAATAAAAACTCATTGCATTTAACGAAGGTAAAGTACGACATTCAACAAATGGATTTTGTCGGTTATGGACTCAAGATTCGTGAACCGGCGGTCAGCGGAACTGCTGTCGTCAATTATGACTTGACCAGCGGAACCATCGGGATCATCGACACGACAGTGACCGCCAGTTCGATTGCGGCGCGAGGACAAAATCTGACAATCGCGTTTCCGGCAGAGAATCCGGAAGCAATGCTGATTGATGGAGCGGTCGCCTTTCGCGCGGATGTGAATCGAGTTGCTGACTGGATTGAACTTTCTCCGACTGAGGATTCGATCTTCTGGTTTGGTACGGCGGAAGGCTCGATGCAATTTGTTTCCAGCCAGACTGGCATTGGCGGGCGGTTGAATACGACGATTACCGATCTGGTCGCTGCCCAACGTTCGCCGGGTTTTAATCCTGCCACACCTGGGAACGTTCAGCCCGTTGCCAACAGCACGCCGTGGACGGAACTTTTTCGAGAAGCCAAAACGCAAATCGATTCAGATCTAATATTCGCCAACGACTTTAATGCGATTGGATTTCAGAATTTGGTAGTCAACTCTTCCGCCGTGGCACTCAAAGCGGGCGGCTCGATCTCTGAACTTGATTCGCGGATGGTGACGGATTTGAAGGGGAGCTGGAATCCGGATTGGAAAAAAGTTCAGCAGCTTCTCGCCGTCTATTCGGGTGGATTCGTCAAATTAACAGGTTCGGGCGAACAACCTTTCACCGTTTCAGGGCCGTTGTTCGCGGCGGCTGAGTCGCCGGAATCAGATGCGGCTTGGGTGCCCGCCGGATTGATCGCAGCCACCAATCTCCGCTGGGACGGCGGCGAGGTTCTTGGCGTGCCGATTGGAGCGAGCCAATTGAACGTGGATGTTCGCAATAGCGTGGGTCGACTTCGCACGCCCGGGATTCCGTTCAGCGGCGGCGTGATCCAGATCGCACCGGACATTGATTTGCGCGGTGCAAGTCCGTGGGTTGTGATGGAGCCAACTCGTGTGATCGATAACGTCGCGCTTTCGCCTGATACGGCGCGGCAGTGGATGAAGTACGTCGCGCCGCTGGTCGCCGATGCAACCAGCGCTCAAGGCAACATCACACTCGACACGCAGTCCCTGCGTGTACCGATGCTCGATCCGATGGCGATGGAAGCCACCGGAACGGTGCGGCTGACCAATGTCGTGATCGGAGCCGGACCGCTTGCTGATCAACTGCTTGGAACCATTACTCAGATTCGTGCAGCGCTCAAACCTGAATCGAGCGAGCGTGATTTGAAGACTTGGCTTAAGATGTCAGAGCAAACGATTCCCGTGATGGTCAAAGACCGCGCTGTGCATCACCAGAACGTCACGTTCTCTCACAATGATACTGTTGTTCGCACCAGCGGTAGCGTGGGATTTGATCAGAGCCTGAACATGGTCGCTGAAATTCCGATTGCCGATGATTGGATCGAAGGCAAAAAATATCTTTCCAGTCTGAAAGGGCAATCGCTCTCGATTCCAATCAGTGGTACGGTTTCGAAACCGAAACTGGACAAGCGCTCGATCGAACAACTCACGACTCAGCTTTTAAAATCCGCGGCGGGCAATGCGATCAATGAAGCGATTGCCGACAAAGTCACGCCAAAGATCGGTGAGTTTCAAAACCAAGTCAATGACAAACTGAACAATGAAGTGAATAAGCTTCAAAACAAGTTCGGTGAAAAACTCGGCGGCTTCCTTCCTGCTCCGACCACTCCACCGGCAGGTGCAACTCCAGCCCCCGGAACAACGCCACCAGCCACCGGCGGCCAACCGAACTTGGGGCAACAGCTAGAAGGCGAGTTGCTCAAAGGCATTGGCAATCTGTTCGGGGGACAGAAGTAAACATGAAACTGCACTTCCTCGGCACGACTGGCTATCACCCCAACAACAATCGTCACACGGCTTGTGTGATGTTGCCGGAGTTGGGTGTCGTCTTTGATGCCGGGACTGGAATGTTTCGCGTTCGTGATTTGCTGCAAACGAAAACGTTGGACATTTTTTTGTCGCACGTGCATTGCGATCACGTGGTGGGGCTGACGTTTCTTTATGACGTGCTGCACGAAAAAGAAATGGAGCGAGTCACCGTTCATCTGGCGGCTGACAAGATCGACACCATCGAACAGCACCTGTATGCGACGCAGTTGTTTCCCGTCAAACCGAATTTTGAGTTGCGACCGTTTCCGAATGATGGCGTGATTCAAATCGGCAGCGGATGGAAGCTGCAATGCATTCCGGTCGAGCATCCGGGAGGTTGCCATGCGTTTCGGTGTGACTCAAGGAATCGCAGTTTCGCTTATGTCACCGACACGACGGCTTCACCCAATGCGGATTATGTGGCGGAGATTCGTGGAGTCGATACACTGATTCACGAATGTTATTTTTCGGACGGCTACGAAGATAAAGCTGCCTTGACGGGGCACAGTTGCTTGACTCCGGTGGCTCAGGTTGCGGCGGCGGCAAAAGCGAAACGTTGTTTCTTGGTACACGTGAATCCGCTTGACGAATCGGAACTTCCGCTTGATCTTGATTCGGTGAAGAACATTTACGCCTATTTCCAAATCCCTTCCGATCAACAAATGATTCATGTTTGAGCAGAAAATGTGGCGATTTGAGCGTTCTACTGACGTAAGATGTGACGTTTGGGGCGTTTATAGCGAACATCACTGCCTCTAAAGCCAAAAAATATGGGCTTACTGGGCAACCCATGGCTTGGGTAGGTTTCATTTTAAAATCTTTGTGTTATTGTAGTCGCTAATGCTGGATCACTGGAAAAACCATTAGCCGATCCATTTCACTTCTACACGTATACTTTCGGAGAAAAAAGATGAAACTATTTACTAACCTTTTTGCTGTTGCTGTAATGTGCACACTGGCCTTTGTTTCGGTCGGTTGCGACAAACCAAAAATGGAAGAAGCCAAAGACAAAGCTGCCCAATCTGCCGAAAAGGCCAAAGAAGCTGGCACAAAAGCCGTTGAAGCTGGTGCGAAAGCCGTTGAAGCTGGTAAAGACGCTGTTGAAGC
>JBGSKR010000195.1:0-6489 GCA_041741135.1 Mariniblastus sp. | reverse complement strand
AAGGCCGCAGCGAAAATGAACTGTGTCGCTTCTCTCTCCTAGAGCAAAGCGTTTAGCGGGATCGATTTTTGATCGATTCTCGCGTGCTGCATTTTACGGTTTTGTTGTTGCTTCGAATTGGGATCAAAAAATAAATTCATGAAACCAGCCCTGAAAATTTTATTTGAAGACAATCACTTGATCGTGATTGATAAGCCAGTTTTACTGCCAACGATGGGCGTGGCCGAGGGCGATGAAAGTTTGGTGACTCGAGTCAAAGATTACTTGCGATCTAGATATAACAAACCGGGCAATATTTACCTGGGCGTTGTCAGTCGTCTCGATTCGCATGTCTCCGGTGTGATTGTGCTCGCTAGAACTTCGAAGGCGGCTAGTCGCTTGGCCGAACAGTTTCGACGTCGCACATCAGGAAAAACTTATTTAGCGATCGTTTCGGATCATTGCGATTTTGCTGATTCTGGGCGACTTGAGCACCGCATTATCAAAAACGAGTCACAGCATCGCATGATGGCGCTTCCTAAAGCTGCGGCAGAAAGTTCGCTTGAGAAACAAGCCGTGTTAGTTTATCGAACAGTCGGCCAGATTCCGGGGCAGCGGTTGTTGGAAATTCAGTTGGAAACCGGTCGGAAGCATCAGATTCGCGTGCAGCTTGCGGCATGCGGCTGTCCGATCGTTGGCGACCGAAAATACGATAGTCCCCTGCCCTTTGCGGCGGGTATTGCCTTGCATTCCTATCGTTTGGAGATCGAGCATCCGACACTCAAGTTACCGCTCGCGTTCCAGGCAATTCCGCCCGCATGTTGGAAAATCGCCCGCTTCGGATATGATGGAACTTAATCGGCCTGCCATGCCTCCAACGAGGCAACTATCGTCTCAAATATAGGACAGGCACATCGAGTGAAGTTGTTCAATGTTTGAGACGACGGTTAGGTCGATAACATCATCGACCCAATTTTGTGACCGTGCTTGTTTCTTTTCAAAACTTGAATCATGCCTTTTGCTTTAACCAAATTTCGCGACGCGGCGCTCACCAGCGAATTGGTCACCGAAGCTCAAATTCAGGCTGCCATTGGGAAACTAGTTCAGGCCCATGGTGGTGATCCGATCATCGCAGAGCGACTGACGGATCGGCAGGTTGCGACGCAGTTGGTGGAGATGAACTTGCTGTCGAGCTATCAGGCAGATCAATTGCTAACTGGCCGAACAAAATTTAGCCTTGGCCCTTACACCATTACGGGTTGGATTGGCCAAGGCGGGATGGGGCAAGTGTTCAAGGCTGTTCACCGCATGCTAGGTCGTGAATCGGCAATCAAAGTTCTTCCGCTCCATAAAGCGACCCCTGAAGCCATCGAAAGTTTCCGCCGCGAAGTCCGTGCCCAAGCGAAACTCGACCACCCCAATCTCGTACGCGCTTTTGATGCAGGCGAGGATGGAAACGTGCATTATCTGGTGGTCGAGTATGTGCCGGGAACTGACCTCCGTCGTTTGATCCGCTCCAAGGGAAGACTGTCTGTCCAGCAAGCGGCGAACATCATCAAGCAGTCTGCGGAAGCGTTGGCACATGCACATGAGCGTGGGTTGATTCATCGCGATATCAAGCCCGGGAATATTCTTGTCACGCCGCGAGGAACGGCCAAACTTTCCGATTTGGGACTGGCGTTCTATTTAAACGATACGACAGATCCACGACTGGGGAAAACGGTTGGAACAGCCGACTATCTCTCTCCGGAGCAAATCAAGACGCCTCAAAATATTACTCATGCCAGTGATATCTATTCACTAGGCTGCACATTGTATTACGCCGTGACGGGCAAGGTTCCTTTTCCAGGCGGCACGCCCAAAAGCAAAGCGAAACGGCATCTGGAAGAAACGCCTTGGCATCCGCGCCGCTTCAACGAAGAAGTCAGCGACGATTTTGTTGATTTGATCGGCGACATGATGGAGAAGGATCCTGCCAACCGGATCGCATCGGCGGAAGAAGTTGCTGAACGACTTTCGCCTTGGGCAAACGAAAACAGTCCGTTGTTGACCGAAGATCTTGATGATCGTCTACGTTGGATTCCCGCGCCCTTGCCGGGAACCGTTGTGGAAGACACCGACGCAAACGCTGATGAAATCACCGAAATGGCGATGAGCGAGGTTGTCGATGAATCACAACCTTCTTTTCCATCTACTTCCGCAGGCAGCGAGCGATCCGCCAACGGTTCGGCAAGTTCTAGCGGTTCGGGCGGCTCGCTGGATAGGAAACCGCCTCTGTTTGAATCGAAAGGCAGCGGAGGCTGGGTACTTCAGCCGATGTCGTTTTCATTGCAGAGTATTTCCCTGATCGCCGTGATTTGTTTCGCAATCGGAATTTTATCAGGGTTTATTGGAGGCTATTTGATCGGAAGATCTGCGCCCCCGATTCGCGAGCCGAGCAAATTCAAATCTCCGGTTATGACCCCCGAGGAAGTTAATGAAGTTACCATGTTGAGTTTCACGACAAAAAAACGTTCAGCCTTTCCATCATCAATTGGTCTTGAGTTACAATAACTGTTCCAACTTCAACACCGCTCCAATTCTGACATTAGATTTCATTCATCACTACCCATATTGAGTTCTCCTATGATTACACAGCTTTCGGTTTCGAAATCGTTTTTAAGTTTTTGGCGGTCAGGTAGTCGCGTGCTTGCCGTCTCCCTTGTATCCAGTTTGTTGGTCGGCAATGCGTCTTCTGCCGCTCCATTCCAAATTGATGAAGAAGAGCCTGCAACGGTGATCATCAATGGTGTGATCATTAGACCGACTGTAGTTGGGTTTGCTCAAGAAGTCGAAGTCCCTCAGGAAGCTCAGCAATCCGAAGATAAACCAGAGACAGACGATTCCGCCGAAGTCGCCGAAGTGGACACATCTGACTCGGAGGAAAAAGAAGAGATCGGCGATCGTTTCATTCGATTCCACATGTGGGATGGTTCCATCGTGGGTGGTGAAGTCTCGGTGGATCAGATCGAAGTCGAGACAGAGTTTGGAACGCTGGCGATTCCCATCGAGAAAATTCTGAAGTTTAGCCCCGGTCTTGATAGCTTGCCCGTATTGAATGAACAACTATCGACGCTGGTGGAGAATCTTGGCGACAAAAATTTTGATACCCGCGAACAAGCACACCGGGAACTCATTTCGATGGGAGCTTTGATTCGAAATGCCATTGACGGATTTAGTGATGGCGGTAGTGCGGAGCGGAAAAAACATTTAGAAGATATTAAAAAGCAGTTTGGTGAAATGGCAGAAGATTTCGAGGCAACCGAGACAATGTCGGCATTGGTTCAGGACGACACCGTGGTCACAGAGCATTTCACCATCGTTGGAAAAATTAAGCAGGACGGGTTTACCATGGGCAGCAAGTTCGGCGAACTAAATATCAAATTGACGGATATCAAATTGGCTGACCGGACCTTTAACATGGCTCGTCAGGAAGTTCGAAAATCAGTCGAAGTGGATTCGAGAGCTTTCTTTCAAACCGAACCACTTTCTACAAAAATTCGAGTCAATCGAGGAGATAAAATTTCAATTCGGGCGACTGGAACAATCGAATGGAAGAACTGGAATACTTCCTGTGGACCGGGTGGACAAACCAGTCAAGGACAATGGGAAGGCATCAACAGTGGTGCCTTGGCTGCGCGGATTGGCAAAACCGGCAAGTATGTCGAGGTCGGTGCAAAAGGTGATTTTGTAGCCAAAGAGTCGGGCGTGTTGTATCTCGGGATCGCCATGCAGGACAACTATGCGAGAAACAGCAGTTACCGCTGGGAAGGAAACTATTCAGCGAAAATTTCCGTCCAACCGACTTCGAAGTAACGAATGGAAATTTTGTAAACGGATAACAAGAAATTGAATTTCCATGCCCAAAGAAGAAACCCACGTTGTCTGGCACAATTCGATCGTGCAACGCCCGCGAGGTTGTGTCGTCTGGTTTACGGGACTGAGTGGGAGTGGCAAGAGCACGGTCGCCAATTGTGTTGATGCAATACTCCATTCCATCGGCGCCAATAGCTTTGTGCTCGACGGCGATAACATCCGTCACGGATTGAACGCCACACCAGAGATGTTGGCTCCCGTTCATGGGGAAGAATTCGCTCGAAGATTTGGTTTGGGTTTCGGGCCGCAAGATCGCGAAGAAAACATTCGTCGCATCGGATGCGTGGCAGAGATTTTTTGTGCGAGCGGTGTATTGGCAATGGCAGCTTTTGTAAGTCCCTACCGTCGTGATCGCGATCGAGTTCGCGCAACTGTCATTGCCACCGGAACCGCACAAGATTTCGTCGAAGTCTTTGTCGATACACCGATCGAGATTTGCGAATCGCGTGACCCGAAAGGTTTGTATCAACTGGCACGGGAAGGAAAAATCAAGGGATTCACTGGCATCGACGCGCCGTACGAAGCGCCAGAAAATCCGGAGGTACACCTCGATGGCTCGCGTCCTGTCGATGAGTTGGCTGCAGAAGTGGTCGGCTATCTCAAGAAAATTGGCAAGCTTGCGGCATAGGCTTCCGGCCGATGATCAGCCAATTTCTGGATATGTCCCCAGCCTAGAATCCTATGCCACTTTACGAATGCCTAGGCCACGGCCCTTCACTCGCCGTGTTTCTCGCGCAGTCGTCCTGACAATCTCAACATAAGCTGAATTCGCTCGAACTCGTTCAACCATTCGGCCGTCACGAGATTCAGCATCGATTGATCGATGGCACCGATTCCAACCGGGCAAGTTCCGCCCAACTGCTTCTTTGCCAACTCGCGATACTTGGCGAGAGTTTTATCGCCGTAGCGTCCGCACACGAACCAGTCTTCGCTGAGAAACAAAACAGACGGAACTCGATGGCCGCCACAGGTCATTAACTCATTGCCCAGATCGGCATGTTGATCACGATCGAAATAGCGAATCTGAATTTTCGAACTTTCGCCAGCAAAACGCTCGAAAATTGGACATTGATTAACGCAGTCTCCACACCAGGCGCCGGCGAGCACCATGATTTTCATTTCGCGGTGAAAGGAGTGCAGCAGTTCGAGTTGCGATTCAGATAATGTCACCGCGTGATGGACTGCTGACCAACGATTTTGCTGATCAGTCGTTCCATGCTTTTGCAAAAAATCGGCGTAGGACAGTCCTGATTCAAACTTTGATTCGTAATTCATCGGTGATTATCCAAATTTTGAGCTTAGGTTTTTCAGTGACCGTTAAACGATTAAAGCGGACGACAAAGGCTGTTGATTAAATTACACATTTTTACGGTGAACTGCCAATCAGCGGGAATGAAGTTGGTTCTTCTTTTTGCCGTCAGCATAACTTGCCCAATCTGATTTTCTTCTGACGCTATTATATCGACCGAAATCTTTTTCGTTTGCCGAATGAAAACTGGGCTAGGTGGATTTCGTGGAAGGGATTCTAATTGCTCCCCGTGTGGGACAGGATGCAGTTGTTCGGTGTTCCGATACAGCCCGGGAAAGTTCTCACTTCATAATCGAGTCAACCGTGAAATACACTTTAACATTATCGATGGCGTTAGCAGGTGTATGGCTGCTTTGGTCAGGGCATTTCGACAATGTTTTCTTGCTCGTGATGGGCGGCATGTCGGTGGCGATTTGTCTGTTTTTATCGCGAAGGATGAAGATTGTTGATGCAGAAGGCGCTCCGGTGCAACTGGGAATTCGGCCCTTTACTTCTTATGCTCCGTGGCTGACCAAAGAGATCATCCTTTCCAATTTTGTGGTGACCAAGATTATCCTTTCTCGCAAGATGCGTCTTAGACGAAGCATGGTTGAGGTCACGGCGAATCCAAAAACCGAACTGGGACGAGTCATTTTGGCAAACTCGATCACGCTCACTCCAGGAACAGTTTCGATCGCAGTGAATGGCAATCAGATCGCGATTCACGCGCTATGCTTGGACGGGCCAGCCGATGAAATTTCGGCAGAGATGGATCGTCGTGTTTGCGAACTGGAGGGGAAGTAATGAACGGATTGTTTTTGACTGCCGCTTCGGTTTCAATTTTGGTCACGATGACGCTGGCTTTTATTCGTGCGATGTTGGGGCCCACCGTGTTTGATCGGGTGTTGGCGCTCAATATGCTTGGCACCAAAACGGTGCTGTTGATTTGTGTGGTTTGTTTTCTGACCAAACGCACCGATTTTCTCGATTTGGCGCTGTTGTACAGTCTGATGAACTTTATCGGAATGGTGGCGCTGCTGCGGTTTACCGAGTACGGTCGTTTCAGCGGAGACCGGATCGAATGACGCTCTTTTTGGAAATCATCAGTTGGTTTTTCCTACTTGGCGGAATGTTCTTTTCCGTGGTTGGTGGAATTGGCATCGTGCGCTTGCCCGAGTTTTTCTCTCGGATGCATGGAGGCGGAATTACCGATACGCTTGGTGCCGGCATGATCATCTTGGGACTTATGTTTCAACCCGGGGCTTGGCTGTCGCTGGTCTCGGCAAAGTTAATCATGATTTTGTTTT
>JBGSKR010000194.1:0-3470 GCA_041741135.1 Mariniblastus sp. | reverse complement strand
GCTGCGAGTCAACGGGCAGCGAGCGTACCGGATCGCCCGCAAAGGCCGCGACGTTGCGCTTCAGTCACGTCCCATCGAGATTCATCGATTGGAGCTTACACGATTCGAGTACCCGGACTTCGAGCTCGACATCGAATGCGGCAGTGGCACCTATGTTCGTTCGCTGGGACGCGACCTCGGACGAGCGGTCAGTTCGGGAGCCGTAATGACAGGCTTACAGCGAACCTGTATCGGCCCGTTCGATCTATCTGTGGCAATTGATCCGCTGCAAGAGACCCGAGATTCAATTTGCGGAAAACTGATACCTGCTTCGGCTGCCCTCTCTCACTTGGAAACAATCACGGTTTCTGATGACCAAATCGCTGGCTTTCAAAACGCGGTTCCGATTGAGATTCTCCCCGCACCAGCATCCGACGAAGTCGCCGCAGTCGATGAACGCGGTCGACTGATTGCGGTGCTACGAAAGAAACCCTTCGGCTTGTTCGCCCCGTCAATTAATTTCGTGCACTATTGGGCAGCGAATTGCGATCATTGATTTTAACAACACGGAAGCGAAAACTTGTTTCGTCGCGATTGAAGCAATTTTGTTCCGATCACAATTGTACACGTGTCACATTGAGCGCCCGGCTACTGCCGTGAAAAGACAACACGTCTGAAAGAATGCTACCGAGATTGAACTATGAATCGCATTGTTGAAGAACTCGACGCGGAAGATCGAAGTTTAGGTCAAGGCTGGATCAGCGGGATAGCGGCGCTGATTTTATCCGTCATGGGACTGGCCAGCGTGCTTTGCTTCTGGTTCCCGCAATGGCTCACCGTCGCCCAGACCCGCGCGTTTTATATCCAGTACGAAACCGTCATTCGAATTTTGCTGTTTTCGGTATTGGTCGCTGCCTTTGGTTTGGCATTGCTCAGTACCTTGCTGCGAAAACGTAAAGCACTTGGGTTCACCGCGATGGCCATCACGCTGCTGGCTACGACCATGGGTGGATCGGCGGCGACCTATCGATTTGAGTTTGGCAGTGACGTTTACCTCGGACTTGATTTCTTTTTACTGAACCTGATTTTTTTGGGCGTCGTCTTTATTCCGATCGAACGACTTTTCAAACAAGTCAATCAACCGATCTTTCGGTATGAATGGCGAGAGGATTTGTTTTACTTTTTGATCAGCACCCTTTTTGTTCAGACGCTCAGCTACCTTTCCCTCGCGCCATCGATGGTTGCACTCGGCGCGACGAACTGGGCTTCAGGATTTCGAGGGATGGTGGCTTCGCAACCTTTGGTGCTACAGTTCCTCGAAATCATGTTCTTCACTGATCTGGTTCAATACTGGTTTCATCGCACCTTCCACCAAGTCCCCTCGCTGTGGAGATTTCATGCCGTGCATCATTCGGCGCAAGCGATGGATTGGCTGGCCGGTTCGCGAATGCATTTGCTGGAAGTGATCATGTTACGCGGTGTGACGACGCTACCGATGTACTTATTGGGGTTTGCAGAGCCAGCACTCTACGCCTACATCTTTTTTGTGTACTTGCTCTCCGTTTTCATTCATTCGAACCTGAGAATTCCATTTGGATTTTTTGGCTACTTGATTGCGACCCCAAAATTCCATCACTGGCATCATGGGATCGAAGAAGAAGCGATCGACAAGAATTTCGCGATCCATTTTCCGGTCATCGACATGGTCTTTGGAACGTTCCATCTCCCCGCCGAACGCTGGCCATCGGGTTATGGCGTCGGCGGCAATCCGGTTCCGCGAGGTTTTTGGAAACAGTTTTTGTATCCCTTTCAGCGCGAAAAAAAGAGCGAACTGAATAATGAACCATTGTAGGCTTCTTGGTCACCATCGATTTGCCGGTTAAACTTGCTTGCCGCACTTCGGCGCACCGTCTTCCTCAGAAAGCCCCAGATGATTGATTATTCGTTTTTTAGTCCGCTGCTCGCTGCCGCCACTGGCGGGGAAGCCATCACTTCGCTGGTTTCAACCCAGGCACTGATTGCTTTGCTCACGTTGACGCTGCTGGAGGTCGTGCTCGGTATCGACAACATCATCTTCATTAGCGTTTTGGCTGATAGACTGCCCAAGGAGCAACAAAACAAAGCCCGCACGCTCGGCTTGGTCCTAGCAATGGTGATGCGCGTGGGACTGCTGTTCTGCATCGGCCTAATCATGCAGGCGACCAATCCGATCCCAGTCGTCGGTGCTTGGTTTGAATCGCTCTCCGGTGACGGCAAGCCGCTGAACTGGCGCGACCTGATCTTGCTCGGCGGCGGTCTATTTCTGATCTATAAAGCGACGACTGAGATTCATGAAAAGCTTGAAGGCGAAGAGCACGCGACGGAATCAAAAGCGGGCGTTACCTTTTCGAGTGTGATCGTCCAAATTCTCATCCTCGACATCGTCTTCAGCCTCGACAGCGTGATCACTGCCATCGGCATGGTATCGAATCCGGCCGGCGACGCGACAGCCCAGCTAGTAGTCATGGTTGCCGCCGTCGTTATCGCCGTTGGCGTGATGCTCTTTTCGGCGAAGTCGATCGCCGACTTCGTCAACCGCCACCCGACCGTGAAGATGCTGGCGTTCAGCTTCCTGATTCTCGTAGGGGTGATGTTGGTCGTCGATGCCACGCACCGCCACATTCCCAAAGGTTACATCTACTTCGCCATGGCCTTCTCCGTCGGCGTCGAGATGCTCAACTTAAGGTTGCGCAAGAAAGGCACCCCGGTAAAATTGAAAGACAAACTGAATACGCGTGTCCATTGACCGAGACTGGAGCGTGATTAGCGGGCCATGCTGGAATGGCACCACAAATTTGCGCCAGCCATCGAGAACTGGTCGCATCGTAAAAGTACCACAATGCTGGATCGCGCAAGTCTGATGAATGCGGAAAATAAGCTTGTCCTGCATGAATCACCAATCCCAGCAAGAGCATCGCACTCCGTAGCGCATCCAAGTCATGATATCGTTCGATATTGTTCAATCGGTCTCTACTACTCCAATACAAAGCTCAGCGGAAGCTTCCACATGCCTCCCAGCAGGTTGTCTTTTCCGACCGCAACAACAACGCTTGCTTTAAAGGATGGATACTCATCTTTTCCTTGCAACAAAATCGGCTTGGTGCTTCCGTCGGGCAATTCTGCGGTTCCAGAAAGCTCGTAATCTGCTGGCGGAACGTCGTTGATATCCCAATTGGAAAGACTGTCATTCTTAAATTGTCGTTTCACCGTAATGGGTTCAAGCTCTTGCTCATCGATCGACTTGCTGGTGGGCTTCAATTGAAAGACCAGCACCGTGCCATCAGGAATCGGTGCTGGTGCGGCCTTTAAGTCCTCACGATATCCATTGGCTCGCAAACCAATGCTCATCCCATACCAATGAGTCGCGTTGTTGGGATCTAGCCCTGACGATTGACCGTAAGGCGTCGGCCCGGTAACTTTCCACACAAAATCCTGCTCGATCCCATCTGCGG
>JBGSKR010000193.1:0-2741 GCA_041741135.1 Mariniblastus sp. | reverse complement strand
AACCCACCGAGTGACAATGCCGTCAAAGTCTACTGGTCATCGGGAGCACAACTGATTCCACCGCACGACGAAGCCGTCATTGAGTACGTCAACCAAGTCGACCAGATTCCTCGATCGGATTTTGCCGCTGCCGTTAAAGATGGTTCCGTGAAACTGATCTTGGACGAAATCGACAACGTGCTGAAGACGGAAGAAGCCAAGCACAGTTTTGCTGGTCCACGTGATTTGAAGATTATCTATTCGCCACTGCATGGCGTGGGCGAGTTCAATGTGAAATCACTGTTGAACGAAGTCGGCTTTCACGATTTGGAGATTTACGAGCCGCATCGCGAGCCAAATGGCGATTTCCCTAATGTTCCCAATCATGTTTCGAATCCGGAAAACGTTGAGGTGTTTACAGCGATCATTGAACGCGCCCAGCGAACGGGTGCGGAACTGATTTTGGCAACGGACCCCGATGCAGATCGGATGGGCGCGGCGGCACCGATGACGATGGATAGCTCGGGCAAGTGGAGCACGCTCAATGGAAATCAATTGGGAGTTTTGCTGGCTGATTTCGTGATGCGGAAACGCCAGGAGGCGGGCACTCTTGACGCGGATAAGTTTGTTGTCACGACTTTGGTGACGACTCGCATGATCGAGCGGATATGCAAAACCTATGGCGTAAAGTGTTTTGGCAATAATCTCGTCGGATTCAAATGGATTTGCAGTGTCGTTGACGCAGAAGGTCCGTCCGATTTTGTGTTTGGCACCTAAGAGTCACACGGTTTTTTGGTTGGCGAATATTGTCGAGACAAAGACGGTCCGGTGGCTTGTATGTTGATGTGTGAGTTGGCGGCTTGGTGCAAAGCCAAGGGGATCTCGCTGTTCGAGCATTTGGAAGATCTTTACCGATTACACGGCTATCATCATGAATCGCTGATCAACATCGCCATGCAGGGATCGGATGGGATGAAGCGAATGGAATCGCTGATGCAAAAATTCCGCTCCGATCCGCCTAAAACGCTGGGCGGAATTCCAGTTATTGCCGTGCAAGATTTTTCTTGTGGGCGTCGAATATTGGCCGATGGAACTTCGGAAGCGATGGAGGGCCCAACTGGCAATGTCTTAATTTTCGAAACCGAACAAGAAGGCAATTACGTTGCTGCTCGGCCCTCTGGCACGGAACCCAAAGTCAAATTTTATATGTTTACTTATGTTCCGGCTGACCAGATTTCGGATCTCAAAATGACGAAATCGAAAATGCAAGATCGCATTTCGGCTTATTCGGCTGATATGCGAGCATTTGTCGCAAGTGTTTCGTAAATTGGTCGTGGGTTGAAAACCTTCACTCCGAACATCTCTTTAGTTGATCGCAACGCGCTTACACAAAGTATTATTTCCTTATGACAGCTGATTCTGAGGATTCGTTTGACGGACCGGATGATCGTTCTGAGCATTATAATTATAATTCCGAGCAGACGATCGGGTCCACTGCCGATGTGTCGGACTCGCAGATTGTCAAAGCTGAAATCGTGGTGACGGATTCCGATCCTATTCCGCTTTCGATGAGCGGGGGGCTGTCGTGGCTGGTGATTGCGATCATTACGGCGTTGATGATGTTGATGGTTGCAACTGAATCGGCACCTGTCGATTTTGAAACGGCTCCGGAAACCTCTGCCGCTGAACTGATGCAAATTCAGATGCAAGGCAAGATGATCGTCGCTCAAAATATGCTGAAGGAAATGGCTGAAGGCGACAAACAAGTAGAAGCGAAAGCAGAGCCAGAAGAAACGTCGGATTTAGACGAACCGGCTTTAGAAAATTCGATGGCGGACGACTCGGCAAAGGGCGATTCGGATGAGGAATTAACTTTCGATGATGAAGTTAGCGAGGTAGAAGAAGGAATCGTTGACGAAGAGTCAGTCGCTGAAAGCGGTAACATTTTACCTGCTGATGTGGTGCGCAACGAATTCCGGCACGAGGTTGAAGAATCAGTTGCTGAAATTGTTAACGTTTTGCCCTCTGTGCTCAATCAAGGGCCATACGCACAACGTATTGCTTATGCCATTTTGCTGAATGAAGTCGCTGGCGCTGATGCTGCTCTGGTTAGCTTGGCTGAAACGGATCAGCGCTTGGAAGACTCGGGATTGAAGCTAACCGAAAACCAACAACGCTTGCGAGATGTGGTCGGTGGTTTGTTGGAAAGCTATGCAGTTCAAGATTGGGCAGCCAAAAAAGTCAGCGACATCGACAAGGATTGGCTGAGCGGGAGAATGAAATGGTTGGGCAAACTGGCGCAGGCTCCACGTCTCGGCGAAGCGACTGAGTTACGCGAATCGATTGAGAATGAAGCACTGGGGACGTTAGTGAAATCAGGAGTGGCGATGTTGGTCGGTTTCCTGTGCGGAGTCGCTGGATTGGTGCTGGCGGTGATTCTGTTTTTGAAATTAAAACAAGGAAAACTGAAGAGACGATTTGAACATCGCACGTCGCGCCAAAACATCTACGTTGAAACTTTTGCGATTTGGATGCTGGTCTTTTTCGGTGGACAAATCCTAGTCGGAGTCGTGTTGCATCGACTTGGGCTCGACAAGGGCATTACACCTTTGGCGCTGACTCCAGCGATTTTTTTCGCGTCGTTAATTGCGTTGGATTGGCCTGTGTTACGCGGAGTTTCCCATTCAGAAGTCCGCCGCGATATTGGCTGGAGCGGGAGCATTTTCACTGAATCCTTGACCGGATTGGTCGCGTATCTCGCA
>JBGSKR010000192.1:0-3243 GCA_041741135.1 Mariniblastus sp. | reverse complement strand
TGAATCATTCACAATAACGCCAGTAAGTGCAATTAATCCGAAAAAACTGAAGAGCGTCAAATCAAGTCCGACGATGCCATGCCCAACAACAGCGCCCATCCAACCAAAGGGAATGATGCACATGATGATTAGCGGCTGCAGGTAGGAGCGAAACTCAAGTGTCAGCAAAACATACATTGCCAGCAGAGCAATTCCGAATCCAATAAACATGCTGACCATCGATTCGACCGTTTGAGCCTGCTCGCCCTCCCAGTCGACTGACAGGTTTCCACCGAGATCGTTTTTGTATTTGGCCAGCAATGCAGGAATAAAGTTGGCCTGCATTTCGGCAATAATTTCTGTCGCATTGGCGCCTTCTTGAGTATCGACGTCTGCCGTAAGCGTGGTTGATCGCTTTTGATTTAGTCGGTTGATCTCCGCCAGTTTTCGACTGTGGGTAATCTCCGCGACCTCAGTAATCGGATACTCACGGCCTTCATTATCTCGAACACGAATGTTTTCGAAGCTTTCCATGTTGGTCCGATTTTCGCGTGGATACCGCATCATGAGTTTGACTTCATGCCTTCCTCGCTGAGCCCGCATGATCTCTTCGCCAAAATAAATCGCGCGAATCGTCTCCGCGAGGTTGGCTTCATCAAGTTTGAGAGCTTGGCCTTTTTCATTAAGCCTCAACGTTAGCTCCCATTTTCCTAAACGCGAGTCGTCTTCGATATCAAAGACACCTTTTTTTGTTGCCAGATACTCTTTGCACTCTTCAACGAAAGGATCGAGGAACTCGATACTCTTGTCATCAGCGAGAACTTTTAGCTCGATCGCATTGCCACTTGGTCCCATGGCAGGCATCTCGAACTTCAGCGCCTCAGTGCCGGAAATTTTCGGAACTGCGGCTCGCCAGCGCTTGACTAACTCTTGTGAAGAAATGTCTCGTTCTCCAGCGGGACAGAGAAAAGCAGAAACACTGCCCACGTGGCTGCCGGCTGTAATCCCGGTAGGGCCTTGCATTTCGTTACCGATTTCTCCAATCTTTTCAAAGACCGTTCGAATGGGACTTGGCTGTCCCGACGCGACCAATTCCTCTTCAATTTTCTCAAGTGCAAGACGCAGCTCGCGAGTCGCTTCGGCCGTAAAATCAGCCGAGGTGCCATTAGGAAAGGCGATGGTGGCAATGACTTCGTTTCCATCCAATTTTGGAAAAAATCCAAAAGGCACAAACTGCCCCGCGACTAAACCAGCAATCACGCACATCGATGCGAACATCGACGCCAACACAATCGGTTTGTGATGTAGCGACCAATACAGAAGCGGCTGGTAGAAGCGTTCAATGAAAAAATCCAGTCCCGTCGTGGCAAGTCCATTGATAAATTGAAACAAAAACATCAAAGGTTTGAACACATACAAAATAGTCGCCAAAAATCGCATGAAGAGATTGTTCTCATGCGCGAGGTGAGACGGCAACATGAACATGCTCTCAACCAGCGAGATGAGCAACATGGCGATCACCGCCATGGGCATAATCGCAATGAACTTTCCCATAACTCCCGTCACAAACATCAACGGCAAAAACGCAATCACGGTAGTCGAGACTGACGCGCAGACGCTGGGCAAGACCTCGAGTGTTCCAGCAACTGCAGCAGGAATGGCAGCCATTCCTTGTTCGCGTTTCAAGTAAATGTTCTCACCAATCACGATCGCATCATCCACCACAATTCCGAGAGCCATCAAGAAGGCAAACATCGACAACATGTTCAGGGTTTGCCCAAACGCCAAGAGCACGAACCCTGCACCCAGAATTGAAATGGGAATTCCCATGGCGACCCAGAAAGCCAATCGCAGCTCCAGAAAAATTGCCAATACGATGAACACCAAGATCAATCCCTGTAGACCGTTCCGCGACAAAAGGTCGATACGATCTTGCACATCGATGGAAACGTCATTCCAAGTTTGCAGTTCATAACCAGCGGGCAGTCGCTTCTCAGCAACGTACTTCTTGACCGCTTCGACCACCGTGAACAAATCTTCTTCATCCGTCTTCGCCACATCAATCACCAATCCGGGGCGACCATTAATTCGACTGACCGAAACCGTCTCCGCAAACCCATCGATGACGGTGCCCAAATCGCCGACACGAATGATGTCGCCATTCGGTTTCGTCAGCACCGGCAATTGCTCGATCTCCACCCCGGTTTCGCGTTTGTTATCGCCACGCAGCAAAAGTTCTTGACCGGCTGTTTCCATTTTTCCACCGGGAATGCTGGCATTCTGATTGCGAACAATTTGAGCAAAACCGCGCAGGCTCAATTCGAACTGTCGCAAGGTATCTTCGGAAACTTCGATACTGATTTCATAAGGACGCTCGGCAGCTATTTCGGCTGACGTGACCGCGGCGCCTTTTGGTTCAAAAAGCGGAGCGAAAATCTTGCGAGGATCTCGCAGGAGTGCAGCAATACCGGTCACTTTGACCGGGCGCAACTCCAATAACTCGGAGCGAATTTCTTCAGCGATTTCGCGCAACTGCAATTCGTATTGAAGTTTGTCATCACTGGCATTCTCCGGCCCAAGAATCCCGATCGAAATTGATCGTTGGGGGAAAATGATTTGCCTAACCTCGGGCGTCTCGGCGCGAGGTGGAAGCTGCGGTGCAATTTGATCAATCCGAGAACGCACATCGTCCAGCACCGCTTGTACGTCGTTGACATAGCCGTTCAGCTCAAGAACAACGAAGCCCGCGTCCTCTTTGGCGACCGAAGTCATTTTTTTTACGCCTTCAGTGCCGCTGACTGCGGACTCGATTCGTTCGCAAATACCGTCTTCTACTTCGGAGACAGTGCTACCAGGGAACGGCACCGTGATCAGTAAAATTTCTAATTTGAAGTTTGGAAAAACTTCCCGCTTGATGATCATCATACTGATCGAGCCAATTATCAGAACGGCGATCAGAATCGTATTCATGGCGGGCGAGTTGTAGATCGCCCATTTGACGGCTGACTTCATCGAGTCACCTCGACAAAACGAATATCACTTCTTGAGATCACAGAATCAAGTTGTTTTGAATTTTTTCGTTGCTCTTTTCGATGATTCGGGGTTGTGTGCGTTAGATAATTTTCTGCATCAACTACGCTAGAGCGATAAGAAGAAGTCTTTGCCGACTCTTCGATCGATTCGGTTGCAGGAACTGGCTCAGCTTGCATCTCCTTCTCAGCCTTAGCACGCTCCGCAGGTAGATTGGGGAGAACCGTCGCATCA
>JBGSKR010000191.1:0-5554 GCA_041741135.1 Mariniblastus sp. | reverse complement strand
GTTGACGTGCCAGTGAAATCTGCTGTGGCAAGACTAGAACGCGCCAGACCAACTGAATCACAACCGGTCGTTGTTACCGCAATGACGAACAAGCTGAACACACTGGCAAACTTCAATTTCTCAGCTTGATTCAAAGTCACTTTATCGACTCCTAAGAAAATATTTTGATTACGCAACTCAACTTTGCATAAACTCAGTAGAGTCATCGCATCGGAACCGTGCCTATCGCAAAAACCGCTGATCGAACTGTGAACGCCTTTAAAATTGTCTTGAACCTTTCTCTGCCACGAATCATCACGAATCATCACGAATCATCACGAATCATCACGAATCGATTCCGCTTTTTATGCGTGGCGAAATTCTGTGCCTCTTTTTGAAATCCTGCGATTGAGTCGACAATCACTTGGTGTCCAATTTTTTCACCAGCGGAGGCAGCGCTACTTCCAACACGCCCTTGGCTTTTTTCCAAGTCAGTGCGGCCTCGACGACCATCCAAAATTGCAACGCCAACGTCGCCAAGCCAATCATTGCTAACAATCGGTGATCTTGGAAACGCCAACGCCATCCCGCCTCCGTCAACGAGCCGATCCAGCCAGTCTCCGCATTGAACAATTGCCAGAGCAACGCCCACGCGGGCAACACAATCATTAGAACCATCGGCAGCAGCACGAACCACACCGGCTTATTTCTCCGCCATAAATAAAAGGCCGTCACCATGAAAGCCATACCTGCCAGCAATTGATTCGTCGCTCCAAACAACGGCCACAGCAACAGGCCGCCGGAACCCGCTGCTGCTCCTGCTTTATTAGGCAGCATCGCAATCGCACCTCCCAAGAACACCGCCAACAACGTCGCCGCATACATGTTCGTCAGCGGCTTGATTCGCAAACTGCCCGCCAATTCCTGAATTACGTATCGCTGCAATCGAGTCGCACTGTCCAGTGTTGTCGCGGCAAAACAAGCTACCAGGACTGCAATAATTCCGACTCCCAACCTGAGCGGAATTCCAATGGCGGACAATAAATTCGCTCCTCCATCAACAAACGCGCCGACTTGGTTCGCGAGGCTGAAATCTTTCCATGATTTGCCTTGGCCTAATTGATAGGTCTCGCGCCACGCCGCCCGCCCCACCAGCGGCTGCCCTGAATCATCGACGACCGCTACATACGCACCGTTTGTTGCCGTCGATTCTTCAGCGACTTTTTCGAATCGCCCCATCCCCACGCCAGCGCAACAGGCCAGAATCACCACCACGGCCAATGCTCCTTCGAGTAACATCGATCCGTAGCCAATCGCTTGTGCGTCGGTCTCTTTGTCCAGTTGCTTGCTACTGGTTCCGCTACTGACCAGACAATGAAAGCCACGGATCGCGCCGCAAGCAATCGTGATAAACAAAAACGGCCAGATCGGCGGAGCACTTTTTGGCACGTCCGACGTAATTGCTGGAGTGGAAGCGATTAAATCTGCGGCCCCAGAAAGACTGGCAACCGCTAATCCTGCTATCAGCAATCCGAGCGCGATAAACAACTGTTGACTGTTCACATAATCTCGCGGCTGCAACAACAACCAAACGGGCAACACCGACGCAATGGCACAGTAAACCAATAAGATCATCGTCCAGACAACGGTCGGGTTCTTAACTGGCAGCGCGATCGGCCAGTGATAAGCCCCCAGATAAACGGCAACATATATCAGCGCCAACGAAGCGACCGACATCAAAAATAGATGTTGCGAACCGGCTCTTAGTCGCAGCCCAATTACAATTGCGATCGGCAGCGAAATCCAAACGCCCAGCACCGATTCCGGATAAGCTTTAAAAATTTCCGCAATCACTAAACCGAAAATCGCCAGCACAACCGTCAGCGCAAAAAACAACGCGATCAAAAACAACAGCTTCGCTCGCGGTGAAATCATCCGCCCCGCAATCTCGCCGATTGTCTGACCTCGATTTCTCATGCTGACGACGAGCGCACCAAAATCATGCACCGCGCCAATGAAAATGCTTCCCAACACCACCCACAACAGCGCCGGCAGCCAACCCCAGAAAACCGCAATTGCTGGTCCAACAATCGGCCCCGTTCCGGCGATACTCGTGAAGTGATGCCCAAACACCATCGAGCATTTCGAGGGCACGTAATCAATGCCATCCTCAAGCTGATGGCTGGGCACCTCTGCGTCAGGGTTCAATTCAAACAAACGCTTCGCCAGCCAGCGACCATAGGTGTTATACGCAACGATGAAGCCAACAAAGGAAGCGACAGCGATGAAGAAAGTAGTCACGGCGATGTAACCCAAGAAATTTTAAGGTAACTAGAGAAGCGAGACTCGTGAGCAAGCGGATAGAGTGGTTTATTAGGGAAGCAGGATTTTATACCCGACGCACCGCAGATTGCCAAACGCAAGGACTGTCACGATCAACTAAATCTTCCGCGTGGGAGTCAAGGGTCGCCAATGAAATTGAGGCGTGTTGGCCATGGTTCAGGTTCTATTGAGAAAGCGAGACCGCATATACATTCCTAGGCATCTAATGTACCCGGAATCGTAACTCCAAAGTTGTGTCTAATTGGCGTTCGGTTTTACGTCCCTCGATCAAGACAAATGCGTCTTTAACTATCGGTTCAAAGACTTGGAATCCCAGTCGCTGCAATGATTTGGCGAAACGTTTGACGTCGTCGAAACGACTAATGGCTTCCCAGATGTGTAATTGTCCGTCGATCTTCAGGACTCGATGGGCCTCTCGCAGATAATCGGTAAAGTTACTTCCCATTAATGAAAGCGAAAACAAAGCGACATCAACAGACTCAGGATCGAGATTTGTCTTGGTCATATCACCTTCAATCACGCTTTCATCAATTGCCACGTGGTCGAAGCTATGCACGATATGGCGATCAGAGACAGCCTTCGAAAGTAACGCTTCACCACAACCGAAATCCGCGATCACATAGGCTATGATCGTCTGACGAAGAGTAATGCCGATCAAGTGTCAGTAAGTGACGGACATGATCCAATTTAAGCGGTGGCTCCGGGTCGCCTAGGTCATGAAGTAGCTTTTCGTTTTGCTTGCCAATGGCCTTAGCCGTCGATCGATTTACGCCGTTTCCGTACATCGGTCAGCAGTCCTTTCTTAGTAGTGCTTTATTGCTGTGGAGTTTTGCTCAGCGAAAGCAACACAGTAACAAACGAGTTGTACGCCTCTTCTTCCTGTGGTGAAAGCTCGCAATTCGGTTCACTTTGCGCAGCAAATCGATACACGGCCTGCTCTAGGTTCTCATCGCGAGCCTTGACCAAACCTGCGACCGTCGCCAATGGCTCCACAGGGAGTTTTAAGGTCAATGCAAGACGATGCAATGCGCGAGGACTAGGCTGTGCATTGGCACGTTCGATTTCAACCAATTCCTCTAAGTCAATGTCAGCCTCCTCGGCAAGCTGCTCCAACGACAAGCCCATTTTTCGGCGACCGAACTCAACCAGTTGTGCAAACGCACCGACAGAGTGGTCATCATGTCCACGATGCTTCACGGGACTGGCGGGGCTTGCGACGCTATCAGACCCGTCCGCATTACTTCCACGAACACTGACACTTCCCTCAGTTGCTTCAAACTCTGCGTTTGCCAACAACCAGTCTTGATCAACGAGATATCTGCTTGATTGATTATTCATTTCTTGTCTCCACTGCGTAAAAATGCTGCTGCTGTCTCCTTCGTAAACTCGTAGTACGCTAGATTCTCTTTATTTGTGTCAACCTCGACAAAACTCATTCCATGTCGCTCGTAAAAACTGCGGCTCTGATCTAGCGAATGGAGACCAACTCTGCCGTGAAAGCCCTCATCGAGACTCTCAAAAACAACTTGCCGTAACATTTGGACTCCACAGCCAGCGAACTCCGGAGCAACACTTGTCAACTTTTCAGGCCAACAGTCTGGTGCCGTCTCGATGAACTCCAAATAGACCAGCGGTTTTCTTTGATCTGGTGGCAGCTTCGCCGAGAACTGTGCGACATTGATCATCGAAACACCAATCCAACGTTCTTCGAGTCGAATTCCAAAGCCTCGAATCGCCATTAACTTAAGTGCTGCAGACTTCTTTATCCAGTTCCATCCGCTATTTTCGGGCCAACGTTCAAGTGGCACACCAGCATTGTGCAATTCTCTGACGACACGCTGCCGAAGAGGAAACCATTGACGATCAATGTCAATCAAGTCCTCTGGACGCAGCCCAGTTACAAGCTCAGCCTCCAAAACTACGCGATCCGCCACCCTTACAATTTCTACTTTTTTCGAAGTCAAAGTAGCATCACCTCCGCCTTCTTGCCCTCCTTCTCATCTTCAAAAACCAGCTTTTCACCGGCCGCGGTTCGAACGTGTATCAACTGGTATAGTCGGAGTGCCTGTCGGATGACACCAGTTTTGGAAAGCTCTTTTTCGCTCGCAAGCTCTTCCAAAGCCGCCATTTCCTCGACGGATAAGTTAAGAGTCATCGTTTTCTTAGCTTCTGTCATTTTTACTTTCCTTGGCCTTTCTTTGGCTAATTATCGGCCAAAATCGGCTGTAAGTCAAGGCTTTATGGCCAAAAAATAGCTAAATAATGACTGCAAGACCGATATCAATTTACGGTTGCTTCTTCGGACGGGGGACTTTGTTGCGGCGACCTTTGCGACGAGATTTTTTCGTGTTGGGCTTTTCTTGATCGATCGCCGCGACCGGTTGGCCAATTCGCTCCTGAAACTGATTGATTCGGTCTCGCAAGATGCCAGCTTTTTCAAATTCTAAATCCTCTGCCGCTTGCAGCATGTCCGTTTGCATTTCGGCGATCAGTTCGGCGGTAATCAGCGGCGAGTTCGGATTGTGCATCGCGAGCTCATTGGCTTCCCGTCGATTGCGTAAATCCTGACTGATGCCCGCCGAGATGGCTTTCTTAATTGTTTTGGGCGTGATGTTATGCTCACGGTTGTACGCTTCTTGAATCTGACGACGCCGCGCGGTTTCTTGAATCGCGTTCTTCATCGCTTCGGTCATTTTGTCGCCATACAAAATGACTTTCGCATTGATGTTGCGCGCCGACCTGCCGATGGTTTGAATCAGCGAAGTCTCACTGCGCAGAAATCCCTGTTTGTCAGCATCAAGAATGGCGACCAGCGAAACCTCGGGCAAGTCCAAACCTTCTCGCAACAGGTTCACACCGACAAGACATTGAATTCGTCCGGTCCGCAATTCGTTCAAGTGTTCGACTCGTTCGAAGGCGTCCAGTTCGCTGTGCATCCACTTGCAGAGGACGCCGTTTTCACTGAGGTAAGCCGAAAGGTCTTCTGCAAGGCGTTTCGTTAATGCCGTGATCAACACTCGTTCGTCAACTTCCAATCTAAGCTTGATTTCGCCGAGCAGATGCGCGATCTGGCCGCTGGCGGGAACGACTTCCACGATCGGGTCGAGCAATCCTGTTGGGCGAATGATTTGCTCGACGACTTCGCCTTCCGTTTTCTCCAGTTCGTAATCGCTGGGCGTGGCGGAAACGTAGACGACTTTGTTGATTCGATTCTCCCACTCCTCGAATTGCA
>JBGSKR010000190.1:0-6274 GCA_041741135.1 Mariniblastus sp. | reverse complement strand
TACTCGATCCAAACCGGTTCGCCAGCAATAATTCTATTCAGTTCAAATCAGTATCCGCTACGCTCAATTCCTTCGAACCAGAACTAGTTGTTATGATCTTTCTTCAGTGTCGTAGGATTGCCGCCTGTGGCAAAATGTTTCGAAACTTGAAGCGCGAGAAAACGATCATGTCCAAAAGAAAAACTTTCGGTTGGCTGCTATTGCTCGTCGGCTGGTTGCTCAACACCATTTCGTTCGGCCAAGCCGTTCCTGCCATCCGAAATGTTGATACGGCGAGGCTGAAAGCTGCCAACTTGAAAACGGACGCCGAAAGCCTGATCGCGTTTCTCGACAGCCAGCGACCGTCAACCGGCCAACGGACGATCATTGTGGCGCTAATCGATCAACTCGACAGCCCGATTTTCCTCGAACGAGAAAACGCTTCGCTCTCCCTTCAAAACTTGGGACACGTTACCAAGCCATTTCTCAGTTCTGCTCGCGAAGGCTCGACGCCGGAATTAAAGTCACGCATCGACGCGCTGCTCGCTGGCCTGAATTCGTCCGACTTCGAACGGCGTCGCATTGAGCTATTGTCGGCCGTCGTCGAGCAACTGGAAACGCTGGCCGACAGTCGCGCCATCGAGCCACTCTTTCTCACGCTCGCTGACACTGCCATCGCCTTTCAAAAGCATCGCCTGCAAACTCAAATCCAGGAATCAATTTGGGCCTGCTCAAAAAATGCCAATCAAAATTCTGGCTTGCAGGCTATCGAATCATGCCTAAAACATTCCGACGAATTATTGCGCGGCACCGCGATCATCGCAATCGAAATTGCGACTGGAGAAACCGCCCTCGCGCGACTCACGCCCATGCTCGCTGACCCCAATGAATCCATTCGACTCGCTGCCTGTCGGGCACTGATCGACCAAGCACCAGAGAAAGCAACGCCCGTTTTGCTTGAGTTAACCGAATCAGAAAATCGAGCAATTTCAGCATCGGCCATCGCGTTGCTGGCCCTTCAAACGGGAGCAGAGGTTAAATTCGGCAAGGACATTAGTCAACGAGACTATTGGAGTGACATCACCAACCAACTTGCCCCGTCTAAGTGGAGGAAAATTGGAACAGCGCGGCACGACCTCAGCTTGCGAGTCGGCGGGATACTGGAGACGTTTACTACCGACGTTGCGGACGTCACGGGCGGCTACGGAGAATTTCAGTTCGAAGCATCCGAACCGTCGAAAGCCCATATCAAGGAGGGCAAGCTGGTCATCAGCGGCGACAACCGAGAAGCCGATCAAGTCCTGTTTCTGACTGCTGAAAGCCTGATTGGCGATTCCCAACTACCCGATAATTTTACCGTACGCGCCAAAATGGGAGGCACGAAGGGCGGCATTGGCGGGTTCCACATCGGCCTTTCCATCGGTGAACTAAAATTGCTGTTTCATCCGGGACTGCGGGGAGGACAATTTCGCATCGAAGACCGCCAAACTCACAAACCAGTTTTAGACAATCGCGATATGGGATTCACTCCCGAAGTGGATAAACTCTACGAAATCCTGGTCGTGGTCTCGAAGAAACAACCAGAAGCCGGACATCCGTTCGATGAAAACATCCAACTGGACATTCAAATCGCGGACCAAGACTCGGACCGAGTTTTTAAGAACCGCTATTACTTTAAGCAAAAACATGTCGGCGAATTCAATCGCATCGGACTTGAGCGCAGCGGCCGCGTGGGTGGCGATGGAATTTTTTCCGAGTTCGAGTTTATTCCGGGTGTTGATTGAATTCAGCCCGCGATAATGTACCGAATTTGCGCCGACTCGCTAGCAGTAGCTTCAATCCGTCTTACTGTGGCTTTTCCGCTGTTCTATACTCCGGAGAAAATACAAACCCGACTCGCCAGTTTTGCAGACCAAGAGCAACGCCCAGTTTAGAATAAGGGCAACGCCCAGTCCGTTTGCCTAGCCCAGCCTGAAGGGCTGGGAACAATGATCCCCCACAAAACTCAGGGCCAATGGCCCGACCGTTTGCCTCACCAATCGCGAGCCAACAAGCAAACGGTCGGGCCTTCAGCCTTAAGGATACCGTCCATCAACCCACCCAGGCCTTCAGCTTGGGCTATGCAATTTGCCGGGCCGTTGGCCCATGTGACACAAAATCCGGCCATCTCTCAAGCGGTAATTCAAGGAAGAATCCAATGCCACTCAGAACCAACAATAAAAACAAAACAAGCCACCTCCTGGCATTTGCGTTCTTTGGTTGCATCGCCGCCTGCTTCATGCTGATCCCAGCGCAGTTCAACACATCATCCGCCGCCGCTCAAACAATAGATTCGGGCGCCAACAATACCGACTCAATCCCTCGATCCGTTCCCGCACCATGGCGACCGGCGTTTGGTTCGATCAACAATCAAAATCCCGCTTCACCAGACGGCGACGCGACACCGACAACTCCAGTGGCTCAAAAAAACGCAGCGGGCACTGAACCTCAGCAACCAGCCACCGCAAATCGCACCGCACCGCTCGGAGCAAACTTACCCGTGGCCGATGATGGCCCCGGCGTAACGACAGTCACCCAACGACTCGACAAACTGCCCAACTCGGCTGGACAAGTTTGGCGCGAGTACGACATCACGCCGTACACTTCCCGAATCAATAATAGTGAGAATCCCCAACAAGCCATTATCGATTGGGTGCTTAAAGAAACGGGAACCGAGATGTGGTTTAACCAACCGCTTGGAGTCCTCAGTGCCACGCCCAATCAGTTGTACGTTTATCACACGCCCGAAATTCAAAATGTCGTGCGTGGAATTGTCGATCGCTTCGTCCGCACTCGCGGTCAGCTTCAAAAACTGGATGTGACTTTGATGACGGTCGAAAATCCAAACTGGCGTTCGCAATCTTACCCGATGCTGCAATCAATCAACGTTCGCTCGCCGGGCGTCGAAGCGTTTATGATTTCCAAAGAGAATGCAGCGATCCTGCAGGGCCAATTGGCTCGTCGTTCCGACGCGAAACCCGTCAGCTCCGGCACGCTCACCAATCACGATGGACAGGAATTTCTGCTGAAGAAAACTCGCCCCGTCCAATTCGTTCGCAGCCTCAAATGGGTTCCCGGACAAATCCCCAACTATCAACCTGAAATGACAAACGTCGAAGAAGGCTACACGCTGTCGATCAGTGCGCTTTCTCCGCTCGACAACAATTCAATCGAAGCGATTGTTAAATGCAATGTCGATCAAGTCGAAAAACTTCAATCGATCAAAGTCAATGTTCCAGGCCTCGGCGGCAACGCGCAAACGATGAACTTACAGATACCGCAGATCGTTTCCTGGCGACTGCACGAACGGTTTCGCTGGCCGAATGATCAAGTCCTGTTGCTCAGTTGCGGTGTCGTGGCGACCCCAGAACTGAACACCGGCAATAATTTGCCAGTGTTAGGCCGGATCACTGCCCCGAAACGGGCCGATGCTTTGTTGTTTCTCGAATACCGTGGCCCAGCGACGGAAGGCACGGTTCCTCGCACCGCTGGCTCAAATTTAGCCCCCATCCGCCGAAATTAGTCGTGGCATAAGCTTCCAGCTTGTGTTAATTCGAATCAAGTAAGTTGGACATTCGTGTCCGACTCCGCATGATGCTCGGACAGGAATGTCCAAGCTACCTTGGCTACCTCGCCTCGA
Organism: Mariniblastus sp.; assembly: GCA_041741135.1. Taxonomy (GTDB): domain Bacteria; phylum Planctomycetota; class Planctomycetia; order Pirellulales; family Pirellulaceae; genus Mariniblastus. Next base: position 2,616 of record JBGSKR010000190.1, on the reverse strand, counting down.
CGAGAACTCGATCTCTCGTAAAATGAAAAATCTTGTAGTGTCCCGATTATTAGTATTTCCAAACCCAAGCACTCATGTCGTTATCTGATCGTCGTGTCGTTGTCACTGGAATGGGCCTCATCAGCCCACTGGGCGACTCTCCCACCGAGCTGTGGAGTTCCCTCACCAACGGTCGAAGTGGTGTGAAGCCGCTGCAATCCATCCCTACCGAACATTTCGTTTCTGATTTCGGTGGCGAATGCGATCAATTCACTGGTGACATTTCCAATTTTGGACCTTTGGACAAACAACTCACTCGCAGCATCAAAAAAGGCATCCGGTTGATGTGCCGCGAAATCGAATTGGGCGTGGCAGCCGCGCAATTGGCGATCCACGATGCTGGTCTTGCGACCGCCGGTTTCGATCCCGCCCGAATTGGCACTCTGTTCGGCAGCGACTACATCATCACCCAACCCGCCGAATACACCGCAGGCGTACGAGCCTGCTTGATCGATGGGAAATTTGATTTTTCAAAATGGGCCGAACATGGCCTCACGAAAGTTGAACCGTTGTGGCTGCTAAAGTATTTGCCAAACATGCCCGCCAGCCATGTCGCAATCTACAACGATTTCCGCGGGCCGAGTAATTCCATCACCGTCCGTGAAGCCTCGTCCAATCTTTCGGTCGCCGAAGCCGCCACAATCATCAAACGTGGTTCGGCGGATGTGATGGTTGCCGGCTCAACCGGTTCGCGGATTCAAGTGCTGCGAACGATCCATATCGTCTTGCAGGAACTACTTGCTGATCGCAATTCCGCTGCCGCAGCAGGCGATCCTGCGAAAGCTTGTCGTCCGTTCGACATCGATCGCAACGGAATGGTGCTCGGTGAAGGCGCCGGAGTGCTGGTGCTGGAAACACTCGAGTCTGCCGAAAAACGTGGAGCGAAAATCTGGGGCGAAGTCATCGGGCACGGTTCGTCGGCAGTTCGCGGAACCGATGGGTCGGCTGATTGTCAGACGGCGCTGCTCAATGTCATTCATGGTGCCTTGGAAACTTCGGGGCTGAAGTCAAGCGAAATCGGCCACGTTCACGCACATGGACTTAGCTCGCCAAAAACCGATCGCGAAGAAGGGGCTGCGATTGCTGCGGTGTTTAACGCTGACACACCCGTCACAGCCGCTAAAAGTTACATGGGCAATCTCGGCGGCGGCAGCGGCATGGTGGAGATGATCGCCAGTATTTTGGCGATGGAAGACGATCGTCTGTTTCCCATCCTGAATTGCGATTCGCTGGATCCCGAATGCCCGATCCGTCCGGCGACGGCTGGCGAAACAGCGGGCAGTAGCTTCATCAACTTGAACGTGACGCCGCAGGCTCAAGCCAGTTCGGTCGTGATTCGGAAGTTGTAATGCTGATTCAGAGGATCAAGCCTTGAGTTTTATCCCGCATAAACGTCGCGACCGACACCTTCGGTAAATCGATTTCAGCCGCTGTCTTCTCGCAAACTCATCTCCGGAGTTTTTCGCTGCTTTTACGGACAGATTTGCCTTAAACGTGACCTAGATTTTCGTGTCTCGCTGGTAACAGTCACTCCTTGAGCAGTATCACTTCGACTGTTCGACGGCGGGTCATTGATTCCCAATTCCAAACTGCGAAAACCGCATTTGGATTTCACGAACTTTATAGATTAGTCACGCATGTCTCGCTCAACGACTCCCCAAATAAAGTCTCAGGACAATTGGCCGCGTCTGCTTCTGAAACTAACCGATTCCATTTCGATCGTGGCCGGACTGTTCATTCTCATTTACTGGTTTCCTGAGGTAAATAGTCGATCCACGATTTTGATTGGCTTAATTGCAATCGGTCTGTTCAATATCGTTGCAGAATTGGTCGGGCTCTATCGACGCTGGCAAGGCGTACTGTTCGAACGCGAGGTCACGCTCACGCTGCTCGCCTGGGGCATCACGTTTATGCTGCTCGCTGGACTGGGCAATCTCAGCTTGTATACGACAGAGATTGCCGGACGTAACTTATTGGTCTGGTTCACCGTCACGCCGGTTTTATCCCTCGCAACACGAATGGGGTTGCGTTGGTATCGTCGTTGGCAAACCGATCGCGGGATCAACACACGAAACTTTGCAATTGCTGGCATCACGAGTCTGGGCATTCAACTGGTTCGGAACATTTCCGAAACGCCGGACTTAGGATTGAAGTTCCTTGGGTTTTATGATGATCGTCCGGGAGACCGCACCGTGCAGTTGCCCGACGATCTCAACAACAAGCTTGGAAAAATCGCCGACTTGATTGCCGCTGCCAAAGCAGGTGAGATCGATGTGATTTTTATCGCGCTACCCCTGAAGGCCGAAGAGCGAGTGCGGTCGATGATCAGCGAACTCGCCGACTCAACGGTTTCCGTGTATCTGGTTCCCGATTTGTTCGTGTTTCAATTGTTGCATTCGCGTTGGAGCGATGTGCAGGGCGTACCCGTCGTCAGCGTTTTTGAGAATCCGTTTTACGGTGTGGATGGCATGTTGAAACGCTGCCTCGATGTCGTGGTCGCGAGCGTCGCGTTCTTGCTGGCCGCAATTCCGATGTTGTTGATTGCACTGGCGATTAAATTGAACTCTCGCGGTCCAG
>JBGSKR010000189.1:0-6189 GCA_041741135.1 Mariniblastus sp. | reverse complement strand
CGCAACCCGTATGTCCACTCCACGACTCAACATCGAGCGCCGCATCGTTTCGCGGCACGAGCGGATCTCCGGCGTTCCCGAAAATCGATTCCACGAAATCAAGATTGCTGACCAAACTGCCCGGCACAAAGAACCGCGTCTCCATTGTCTTCGCGCGGCAACAGCCTTCGACTTCAGGACACACAAGCGGTCGCAACATCAGCGACACCCACGCATGCGCTGGCGATTCTGCATCCGCCGTATAAGGCAACACCATCAAATCCATCGGTGGATTGACTGCGGCTCTGAGCAGTTTCACAAAGACTGATTTCGGCACAACCCGTTTGTCACCGGCGATCGGCAGTCCACCCTCGACCACATGAAACGTGCCTTCGGTAGTACGACGATCTTGCGCCGGATTGTTGAGAACTCCGTTTGCGCAGCGCCGACTTTCGACGAAACGATTTTGAAATTTATCTCCAGCAACGGGCAAGCTTAACTCGCGCGCCATCCCATGCCGATCAAGCACCAGCGCTTTCGTCGGCAACACCAACGGCTCTTTCAAATCTTGATCTGCGAAATAGCGATTGAGAAAGTTCTCGATTCGCTGATCGACGGGCGAGCGTTGTTCGACTAGCATTCGCGTTTTCTCACGCCAGTTTTCCAACAGTCCATGAGAAAAATGTGACAACGCGAAATCTTTCAGGCCTTCTTCGGCAAGCAATCCATGCGACGCCAATTGCAGCGCGATGTAGCTGCGCAGTTGTTCTCGTTCCTCAGAGTTCGTCCATGCCAAACGATCCCAACCCAACGCGCGTTGCAGTTCTGCCGGATTCTCGTGCGGTCGCATTGATCATTTCCCAAATTTGATTTGATAGGTGAGCTGGCAATTGATTAAAGTGGCAATTGCGATTTTCGTTCGCTTGTCATCATATCAAACTCGCGTTGAGAATTTCAGCAACTCGGGCATCTCAGAACGCTCAAATACACACTCAAATCACAACCATGAAGCCAACGGAATCCGATTCACCACACGTTCCACCGTTGGGCGCACATTCGCGCCATGCCCCACCAATATTCGCAAAATCGAGTTACAATTTTTTTTGTGGCAACGCTCTGTCCGTTTGCTTCGCTTCGCAGAACCAAGTCGTGACTTTTTCGAAGGCGACGCCCAATCCGTTTGCCTAGCCCAGGCTGAAGGCCTGGGATTCCTCAGAAGTTGCGAAAGCTTCAGCGAAACCCAGCTTGAGTCCCGCATCGGCCTCATGTCAACTAATACTCTGCGCCTGCAAAACCAAGTTGCCGGCCCGATTTCTTTAACCCTCAATCGATTTAGAAGGATGTTACTCTTGAAAAAGTCAAATTTGTTAACCGTTCTGTTTCCGCTCATTGCGGCGCTACTCTCGACAATCGCAGAAGCGCAATCCCTCAAGCTACACGGGATTTTCACCGACCACATGGTGCTCCAGCGAGACAAACCCATCACGATCTGGGGTTGGGCCGATGACGGCGAGAAGGTATCAGTGCAATTCGGCAATGAAGCGGCCATCGCAACCGCCGCCGGCGATGCGGGTCGCTGGGAGGTAACGTTTCCTGCTCGCGAAGCCAGTACGCAGCCAGTCACCATCACTGCCAGCACTGGCGATGAAAAGGTCGAACTTCAGAATATCCTCATCGGCGACGTGTGGGTTATGTATGGTCAAAGCAATATGGCATTTGCCCTGCAGCCGACGATCGGGTCCGACATGGCGATGACCCAAGCAGACATGCCGCTGTTGCGACACTTCCGCATCCAGACCAATGAGCAATCGACCTTACAAACCGACATCCGACCCGAAGCAGTGATCAACGGTGGATGGGAGGTATCGACCCCCGAAACCGCACTTGGCTTTTCGGCGATCGGCTATCACTTCGGAGCCAACCTTCAGCGCTCGCTCGGTATTCCCGTGGGATTGATCTCCGCCGCCCGCGGAGGCGCTTCAATCGAGAGCATGGTGCCAGCCCACAAGTTCGATGAACACCCGATCTCAAAACGCTATGCGGAATCGGTGGCCAAGCGTGTGGCCGAGTTTGATCACCGCTCCACAGCTCTCGAAATCTGGGAACGTCAGCTTGCCCGAGCTAAGTCCAAAAAAGTGCCCGAGGCGAATTGGCCGAAGAAACCGGATGGTCATGAGAACCTGACGTCGTGGAACATCCCCGGCAAGAGTCCTTCCGACGCGGCCAGCATTTACAACGGCATGTTCGGCGTCTTCAAGGGCCTTCACCTTAAAGGCGTGCTCTTTCACCAGGGCTACAACAATGCTATCTCTGGAAATTGTCGTCCCAAGCTCTACCGCGTGCTCACCAAGCTGATGGTCGAGGGCATCCGAGAGGACTTTGCCGACCCCGACCTAGCCTTCGGCATCATCGGCCTGTGCGCTGGTGCGGACGCGCAGAACGAGGACAGCTTTGAACTCGAGTCCATCGACGGCGGACCATACATTCGCGAAGCGCAGCGCCTCGGTCTTGCCGATGTCGAAAACCAGACCAATCTGATGTTCCTGCCGGCCTACGACTTGAAGGTTCCCGGCCTGCATCCGGCCAAGAAGCGTGAGCATGGTGAGCGGGCCGCCCGCTGGGCAATGGCGAAAATTTATCGCAATGAGAACATACAGTTTCCTGAAGCAGAGTTGACCTCGGCTGAACGCAAAGGCGATGTGATGGTTCTTACCTTCAGCACGGGGGTGGTGCCTGACGACAACGACAGCATTCCCCGTGGCTTCTCGATCGCAGGGGAAGACGGCAAGTTCTACATGGCCCACGCTCGCTACCAGCCATCAGGACGATGGAATCTCAAAAACGTCATTGAAGTCTGGAGTCCCTTGGTCAAGAACCCCTTCGCGGTTCGTTACGCTTGGGCACGGGCGCCCATCGGCAATCTCAAAGTGATCGCGCACCCCGATCGTCCGTTCCCCAGCTTCCGCACCGACGAATGGGACTTTCCAGAAAGCGATGACCCTACGGAATCCGCCGTGAGCGGTGGCGTGTGGAATGCGATGAAAGCCGATGCAAACGAACGGCTCGAAACCCGCCACACGGAAGAAGCAAATCGCGCCGTTGAAGTTTTAGATCGCCTTAAAACGCTCGGCAAAAAACTTGATTGAGCATCGTGAGATAAATAAATAAGCCTCGCATTTCGCGTTGCTGTATTTCCCCTTATCGCTCACGCTTATTCCGTCAACCGCGGCTTCTCCAAATACGCACTCAACAAAATTTGCGCAGCTAATTTATCCAATTGGGCTTTGCGCTTCTTTCCAGACAAATTGCTGAGATTCAAGACCTCTCGAGCCAGCGCGGTCGTGTAGCGTTCATCGAACCAGGTTGCAGGAACGCCAGTCGAATCCTGCAACCACTTTCCAAAGACCACCGCCTCGCGAGATTTTTCGCTGGCATCGCCGCTCAAGTGAACCGGTAGTCCGACCACAAAGCCAACGATCCGTTCGGCCGCTACGAGATCGCAGAAATACTTGGCGTCCAATTTTTCGTTGCGTCGGGTGTAGACCTCAAACGGGCTGGCAATCGATTGCGAGGGATCGCTGATCGCGACACCAATCCTCACCGTTCCATAGTCGACTCCTGCCAAACGTCCGGAAACAGGAAGCAAAATTTCCGCATTGCCAACTGGGTTAGACTGGTCGGTATTTGACACATCAGAAATTGATTGCGGCGGGTCGAATGTCATGAAGTTTTTCTAAAAGCGTGTTTTAAAATTCAAAATGCCAATGTAAGCGACAGGGCGCAAGCCTGGGCTGTTAAAAATTCGAGGTTGACTTGTGTTTTTTGCGATTCCGATTTGCCAGAAAATTCTTCCGCGTTTTTATCTTCTATCCCGCAGGGATTGCAAACGGTAGCTGGATTCACCTACTCTCGTTGTCAACTACAATTTCTTCATGGTTTCCCAATCAAAGCCCCGGCGAGGGGCGATAGTGATTAGCCCATGGCGTGAGCCATGGGAACCCGTTCCCCTTAGCGCCGCAAGCCCCGGCGAGGGGCGATACAACACAGGCAACGATGCTGTCGCCCCTCGCCGGGGCTTGTTGTTTTTTGTTTTCCTATTCCCACGGCTGACGCCGTGGGCTATTTGCTACCGCCACTCCCGTGGCTATTCGACCTTGCCGCCGCTGGCGGTGAGCTTTTCCGGTGGTGTCGCGTTGCTCAACTAACGGATACCGTATTAAATACGCTTAGGATTAAAAGTTGCGCAATGCTCCACACTCTGCAATGCCAATCTTTTAACAGCCCAGCGCAAGTCCTCCGGTAACGCAAAATCAAAGCTGGCCCTTGCGAAACCGGACGGCTCGCGCCGCTCCGCTACCATTTTAAAACAGGTTCTAACGCTTCCAATCTTGTGGAATCGGCTGTCTTTCTTCCTTGCTGACAAAATAGCCATGCTGAAGAAATCGTAGCGTTGACTCCAGCACAATCGGTTGACGCATCATGTTCGAATGCAGTAGCGGACGAACCAGCAGATCAGTAGCTCCCGCCAGTTTCGCTTCATCGAGTGCGACCGTAAAATCATCGGGGCCTTCGACCATGAAATTGTCCCAGTCTTCTTCATCCTCTTGCCCGCCAGCGATAATGCCGAATTCGAAATCAGGTGTCGCCAGCTTCGGCTCCAACAACTCCCAGCCCTTACCAAGCTGAGTTCCGCTGGTTCCGGTCAGCGTCTTGAATATCAAACTGTTCTTGGCAATGGTCGCCATGCGGGAACCTTGATTCGGCGGACCCAACATGACCATGCGCTTGATTCGCGGATCACGAGCAACATTAGCCTTGTTTTGATCGCCCAAGTAATGCCGAACAACAATGTTACCCAGCGAATGGGCCACAAAATTAATTTCAGTGACGTCCGGCCCCAATCCGTCGATCAACGATTTTAAATCAGCGGCATGAACTTCGATCGGTTCTTGTGTGCTGGCGTAGCCGAAATCAATTACCGAATAGTCACCGTTTTTTTTCAAATGGTCACCTAAGTCCATCATCGAATGGTTTGCTCGCATCAGTCCATGCAACAGAATGACGACCTTGCCTGTTTCAGGCTGAACGACACCGGCAACGATTTCTTGTTGCAGTCTTTGATCGCAATGAGCCAAGTTTCCCCAAGCCATTCGCGTTCCATCGTCACGAATCAAACGATGATGTTCAGTGTTCGAATTGCGTTGAATCTTCCAACCTCCAACGGCACGAACATCAGACCAAAACTGCATCCCGCCTAGAGTTTTGGTCGGTACATTAAAAAAACCTTGCGCAGGTTCTGTCTCGTCGGTCGATTTAGGTTGAGCGGTTGCGATGTTCGCCAAGCCAAAAAAAATGAAAAGGCAAATAGCGAGTCGAATGTGGATGAGCGAATTCATTGGATGGTTGGAGGGATTGATTGGAGTATTGAAATATGTTCAATCGTTAAACGAAGTTCGCTGAAAGGAATGAGGTTGTACTATCAGTAGCCCGACGCGCAAGTGAGGCGACGTTTTACTTGATTTGAGGCATCCTCGCTGGCGCTTCGGGCTTGTATTCGGTCGCTGCGCGACTTCGATTTCATTCGGCAATTGCCGATTAAAACAGAAGTCTTGAGGCAAAGTGCCCAACTTCAAAACTTGCGCGTCGGGCTACTGAAGGACCGCTTCATCGCCCGCAACTCATCACAAATACTCATCCCACTTGTTCTTCTCAAGCTGCGAAACGATGTCTTTGATTTCCGACTCACGATTTCGGTCCGCGATCAAGGTCGCGTTCTCCGTATGTACCACAATACACTCTTTCATCCCGATCGTAACAATCAAGTGACCATTCTCGCTGCGGATGATCGAATCGATTGTGTCGATACCGAGGTGCTTTCCCTGAATCGTGTTGCCCCGTTCATCGACGCCTTGTTGACGCGGGACGGCCGACCAATTGCCCAGATCGTCCCATTGATAGGGAGCTTCGATGACCAAGACTTTGGGGTAACGTTCCATCACGGCGTAGTCGATCGATTTGCCCTTGATCGCCGAAAACTCGGTTTCGAGAACTTGGAGAAAGTTCGGTTTCCCTGCCGCCGCTCCGATTCTCTCAATGTGGGCAAACATCGCCGGCTCGTATTCAGCGAGAGCCGCCAGAATCGTTTTGACCTTCCAAACGAAAATTCCAGAGTTCCAATAGAATGTTCCCGCCGCTAAAAATTGCTCCGCC